>JAUNQM010000035.1:11658-11979 GCA_030536165.1 Prevotellaceae bacterium
CTTGAACAAACGTAGAAGTATATCGTATCGCTTATCAGAAGCAGGAAGTAGATTGCCGCAAAGAATATCGTAAACACTTTGACAGCATCCCTGTCTTCTTTAATAAGGAATATAGCAATGGCGAATATTGCCACCGACACCAACAGCCTCACTGTAGTAGTGAGCATGCGGACCTTCGTAAGCCTTGCAGCACTTTTCTTGCCAGCCTTCTTCCATAGAATGATTCCGCCAAGCGTCAGTGCCAATTGCACCACAATGGTAATGATTATCAGTGTCGTAAGCATTATATTCTTTATTGGCTGCGGTTATTGGTTATTGGTT
>JAUNQM010000035.1:11989-12314 GCA_030536165.1 Prevotellaceae bacterium
AACCCAAAACCTATAACCCATTACTTATACCTTCTCCACGCAAAGGCTTACTTCGTTGTGTTCAACCTCGACAAAGCCGCCAATCACTTCCATCTGCACGCGCTCTTGGTTCAAAGGTTCGTACTCCACGATGCCCTTCTGCAATACAGAGAGTATTGCCGCATGCTTATCGAGTATTTCAAACTCGCCTGCTGCGCCTGGCACCTTGACCATGTTTACGTCGCCTTCAAACTCAATCTTTGCGGGACTAACTATTCTGAGATGTAACATAATTGTCAATTAGGTTTCTAATTTAGGTTTGAGGTTATTGGTTTTAGGTTATAGG
>JAUNQM010000036.1 GCA_030536165.1 Prevotellaceae bacterium
GAGGTCGAACTTTGTTAACCGCAGTGTCGCAGACCTGCGGATGGCAATATCCTCCCCCCTTCGACCCTATCGGGGTCGTACTAAAAAATCTAATGACCGATTCGGGTTAAAAATAACTCAGAGAAAAGACCTATTCAGAGAATAAACTTGTGGGTGCCGAGGTGCTATGCCATTCGATATGCAGTCGTTTAAGCTTTCCTTGCACGATGCTCGTGCAGATAAAACTCAAACGTCTACCTATCGCAGCTTTGCTGTAATGCCACCCACAAGAAAGAAAATAAATCCGATCAAAGTCGGGAATAAATTGATTATTCCGCATCTTTCTTGACTGAAATCACTAAAATATATACTTTTTATGGCAAAAGTGATATTTTCTTGCGAAAAAAATTTGCAGATGTTGTGTAAAATTACTACTTTTGTGCCTGATTGTTTTCGGGAGATAGGCTATATCAAAAGGATAACTATTCGTTTTATTATATAACTATTTAATTATTAATGCTTATGAAGAAGATTTTCTCTATTGTTTGCGCACTTGCAATAGTTGTTTGCGCAAACGCAGTTCAAGTCACTTCGAATGCTTCTAATGCAGCAAAAGCTGAGCGCGTCACTGCGCAGGTGAAGAAGGCACAGCCTAAAATTAATGTGCTGAACACTGCCAGTTTCAAGAAAGCAAAGGCTGCCAATAGCTTCGAGAAGTCGAATTTTAGTAAGAAAGTAAAGGTAAACCAGCCTATCGCGCGTCGTAATGCACTTACTGCTAAGGTTGCTGCTAAAGCTACTGCAAATACAGATATCACTATTGGTGATTTCGATGCAACTACAGCTTATCCAGGAGAGTATTATGTAATGATGACAGATGCAAACTCTACTACACAGTTTATATTTGACATCGATACTTCTGCTGCTGATTTCCAGTTGGGCACGACCTACACGTATGAAAACATGATTGCTGCCTATACAGGTATCAGTGACGTTGAAGATTGGTATGCGTGGACTGAAGTTACCGCTGCTTCTTACAAGGAAACAAAAGATGAGTCTGGTCTTACTCATGTCGTAGCTTCTATGACAGATGTTGATGGTAATACATATAATATTACTTACGACGAGAAGGCTTTTGTACCAACTGGCAATAAGATTGATGTGGTTGCAACTAACTTGAAGACATCTTATATTTCTTACTATGGAGAGTATGAATATACCGCTTCAAATGAAACCTATCCAGAAATAGCAGTTTTGGTTTATACGGATAAGGAAACAGGAGAGTTTACAGATAAGGTGGATGTCGATTACAGCTACTTGACGCTTCCTGACGATTCTTATATTACATTCCACAGCGTTGCTACTCCTATTGTTGTAGCTGTTGATGAGGCAGGTAACAAGTCACTTACGGGTAGCCTTTATGCTGACAATGGTGACGAGTATGTGTTCAATCTTACTTACGAAAAGCCAGATGCTAAGGACTTCAACGTGACAGTTACAAATGCAACTCTTACAAATAAGAGCGTAGCAGGTTTCTGGACTATTGGCGGCAAAAATGCTGACAAGACTCAGGATATAAATATGTATTTCATCAGCAAGGCACTCCAGGGCACGTTTACTGAAAAAGACATGGACGCATACTCTACTTGGTTCGACGACAAGTCAACTGGTTCTACAGTTTCTTATCAGAATCTGAGTGCAGCAAACCTCGTTTCTACTATTGTAGGCGATAGCCTTGTTGTTGAAGGAACAATGACTTTAGCAACCAATAGCGGTGAAGAGGCTAATGTTACGGTACATGTTTCTGCTCCATTTGCACAGGAATGGGGAGAGTGGGATGACTATGCTCCATTCAATGTGAATACAGGTAAATACGTGTTCACAGCAGCATTTAATACACCGACAACTCAGGCTGCTATCCCTGTAAAGGTACGTAAGGACAATTCAGGTTACAAGCAGTTTAAGTTTGAAGGTTGGGGCAAGAGCGTATTGTCAGCTAATGGCTGCGACCTCATTGTTGACGTGGCTCCAGACAATACATGCGCAGTTGCAGAACAGAACACAGGTGCATACCAGAGTTCTTACTCAGAGTATATGATGATTTCAGATTTGAATGCGTACTCAGGAACTCAAGACTATCCTTCTACTTTCGACCCAGAGACGGGTGTATTCAATCTTGCAGTGGCTTACTACATTTCACTTGGATACTTTGGCTATGACTATGAGACAATGACTATGGATCAGCCAGTGCTTGAACGCGACACAGTTGATATCGTAAGCACGGCTATGAAGGTTACTGATAATACAAGCACAAAGCAGTCAGCAGAATTCTCAGTTTCTGGAGGTATGGAAGACTTTGGAATCAGTGCTTTCTTCGTTACCACTCAAAATACACCTTCACTTGATGGTACATTCTCAGTAGCAAATGACAAGTTGTATGTATATCTGACATACGCTATCAAGACTGCAGGTGGCTATATTGACACTCAAGATGCAGAGTTAACTGTTGCTTCCGACGAAAATGGTATCAGCCTCAAGGGTTGGATAATCGGCACAGACGACAAGTATTATCGTCTCGACTGGTACAAGCAGACCAAGTTCGACGAGCGTGACACTATCCGCGTAAATGCAGAAGGCATCTCATTCTTTGCTGATAATGATGAAACAACAGGTGCACAGACTGGTTGGATATACCAGTGTACAACAGCTCCTGGATACCAATACGTTCTTCTTCAGGGTGTAGGTGCAGAAAAATACGGAACATTCTCATATGCTGACGGTACATTAGGCAAAAATTACTACAACATTTGCACTACAGCTGGCGAAAAGCAGCAGTTCACTGAAGGCTCTATGACTATTGGTGAAGTAGGCGACAGTATTGTTCTCGATGGAACATTCATTGGTGAAGACGAGAAGGCATACGTGCTCCATATTGCTAAGTTCAATAAGACAACGAAGGATACAATCAATGTTGAAGTAGAAAGCTATGAAAGCACTTATTTCTCATCAACAGGTGATGTATATTACGTAATGAGTGCTTCTGGTTACACATTCTACTACGATATCTATGTTCCAGAAGGACAGAAGGATGTTGAGGCAGGCGTAGAATATGGCTATGCAGACATGTACACAAGCTACTGTGCTGTTGTGGATGACGTAAACGGAACTACAGCTTATTATGAAGATGCAACTTTCATGAAGACTGAAACAGATACCACTGAAACTATTACAGCAACAGCCGTAACTGAAGATGCAGTATTCTTCATCACTTACACAGGCGAGAAGAAGATTGTTGTGCCTAAGGGCGACTTCGTAGTTGACTTCCCTGCCGACAATGTAGGAATCGACGAATCTAACCTTGCATCTTATGGTGACATCTTGATTGATGCTTCTGATGCTGAAGGAAACGGTATCTCATTGGATCTTTACGATTCTAAGTATGCTGACGGTGTAATCACTCCAGGTGTATATCCAATCAACGATTCTTGTGAGGATGGTACTGCTTACCCAGGTGTAAACTTCTATGACATATTCCCATTGCCATGCTATGCATACGATATAAATGGTAATTACTGGTTCATCGTTAGTGGTACGGTAACAGTTACAACTGAAAGTATCGTAGTTGAAGGAACAGACGAGGAAGGCTTTAGCGTTAAATCTACAATCGCTCTGCCACAACCAACAGGCGTTAACGAAATCAAGGCTAATGACGGTAAGACTAAGAAGTTCTTCGACGGAAAGAAGATTGTTATCCGCAAGGGTGATAAGAACTTCAACGTCATGGGTGTAGAATTCTAATATTCTCCCAATATGATAAAATCAAGAGAGGTGTCCCACAGGGCACCTCTTTTTTGTTACATCCAGCAAATGCGTAGTTCTTTTTGTGGATAGATGTGCATATTCCTAAAATTATCATAAATTATTTGTTGTTTTTCAAATTTTTGATATCTTTGCAAGCAAAATATAATTATTGTAAAAGATATAATTATGAGAAAAGTTTTTAATTCAATCTTTATTGCCATCGCGTTGATGATGGTAGTTAGCTGTAGCGAAGTTGCCGACACTGTTGTGTTTGGAACTATCCGTACGGCTGAGACTGATAATCCCGTTGCTGAGGCCATAGCCATAAAGGACGGTAAGTTTATTTATGTAGGCGACAAGAACGGCGCTATGTCGTTTATCAAGGAGGGCGTGACGGAAGTTATAGACTATACTGACAAAGGTATGGTAATGCCTGGATGTACTGACGGTCATGCGCATTACCTTTCAATATTTGCTCTTTCTAATCAGAAAGACCCTTTGGTTATCGGTCACGATGACGGAAAGGCAGAGTTGCTGAAGAAACTGGATGAGGCTGCTCAAAAGGCGGTGGCAAACAAGAAACACAGTATGTTCAGTATGGGATGGAATTATTTCGGCATTATGGCTGACAAACCTACGCTTGCAGAACTTGACGCTGCCACTCACGGTGTCTCGACAGTCCTTCTTGATGCTACAGGACACCACGTATTATGTAATTCGGAATGTCTGCGCCGCAGCGGTATCTTGGGAGACGACGGTGAGGTGCTTATCAAGGAGATTGAAGGTGGTTTGCTGGAACTCGACGAGAATGGCTATCCAACTGGTTATATCAATGAACGTGCCACTGGCTATGTCATTCGTATGGGCGGTGTTGATCCTGACGAAATCGTGGATGATGCACTTGCTGAGACTGCTATCATCAAGTCTCAGGAACTGTTGCTTTCCACAGGATATGTTTCTTTCGTGGAGGGTTGGAGCAACAACTACAACACACCACGTTTCTATCCTACCGCTAAGCGTCTTGATGATGAGGGTAAGCTCTGTATGCTTATGTCTATGACTTATGAGGTTGAACCTTGGCAGAAGAATATAAGCGAAGAAATTGACCATCTTGCATCACTCAAAAAGGAATATGGAACGATGCACGTACGTCCTGAATATTTGAAGATATTTATGGACGGGTGTGTGGAAAATTGTACGGGAGCTATGTCAAAACCATATAAGGACGGTACCATTTACAAGAACTTCTGGTCTGTAGATCGTCTTGCAGACATCACGCGTGAGTGTAATTCAAAAGATCTTACCTTGCACATTCACTCTATGGGTGATGTTGCTATCAAGGAGGTTGCAGATGCTTATATAAAGGGTGGGGACGGTGTACATCGTAATTGCATTGTCCATTTGCGCAACCCTCGCAAGGAAGATTACAAACGCTTTGCTGATAACAACATTGCTTGCACGGGAGGCTTTACATGGCACGTAGCAGAAAATGGTGCTCTTGAGACATTGTCGGAGTTTTTGGATGAAGAATACGTCAATCATTCATACCCTATTAAGTCGTTCTTCGATGCTGGAGTTAAGGTTTCCAGTCATTCAGATTACCCTGCCAATGAGAATAGTCCTCAGGATCCTTTCGGAATCATGGAAGTTTCTGTCAGCGGTCAGATGATAGATCCTGCCACAGGTGCACCGACAGTCGTATTTGATCCAGACGAACTTGTCACTCTTGATCAGGTGTTCCAGGCGCTGACCATAAACGGAGCATGGCAGGTAGGACTTGAGAAAGAAAGAGGTAGCATCAAGGTAGGCAAATGGGCAGACTTCGTTCTTGCCGATCAGGATGTGTTCAAATGTCCTGTGACAGATATCCACAAGACTAAGGTCGTCTCAACATATTTTGAGGGGAAAAAGGTATATCAGGCTAAATAGAAGTAAATCAATTTCAAGGTAACTGGGGCATGTGGAATTCACGTGCCCTTTTCTTATGGATTTTTGTAAATCCGTAAGCGCAGAATACACGAGTTCGGTGTGAGAAAAGTCTAAAAAACAGTGATTTTGCTATGGTATATTGCCAAAGGCTGTCACACTTATGTGTGGAGAGGTTTGCTGAAGGATATGTTTGGTTAAAAAAAGCAAAAAAGGGAAATGGAAAGACCAATAATTGCAAAGCTTTTCTTATCTTTGTAAGAAATATAACATTAGGCATGAAAAGAATAATTACTTTTAGCATGGCATTGATGGCGATTGGCTATGCAATGGCATGCACAAACCTCATTGTAGGTAAAAACGCATCAAAGGACGGAAGTGTAATCGTTAGCTATAACGCAGATAGTTATGGCATGTATGGCAATCTTTATCATCGTGCGGCAGGCACACATCTGAAGGGTGAAGTGCGCAAGGTGTTCGACTGGGATACAAACCGCTATCTCGGAGTCATCGATGAAGCCGAAGTCACTTACAATGTTGTTGGGCAGATGAATGAAAACCAAGTCAGCGTGACCGAGACCACTTTTGGAGGACGCGAGGAATTGGCCGATTCTACTGGCGGCATCGACTATGGTTCGCTCATCTACGTTGCCCTCGAACGCAGCAAGACTGCACGCGAAGCCATTAAAGTGATGACCGACCTCGTGGCGAAATATGGCTACTACAGCGAGGGAGAAAGTTTTTCCATCTGCGACAAAAACGAGGCGTGGATAATGGAAATGGTAGGCAAAGGTGCTGGCAGCAAGGGTGCTGTGTGGGTAGCGGTACGTATTCCTGACGACTGCATCTCGGCTCATGCAAACCAAAGCCGCATCACAAAGTTCCTCAAACTTTATGACAAAAAAGACGTTCTGTATAGCAAAGACGTGATAAAGTTTGCACGCGAGAAAGGCTACTTCAATGGTCCTGACAAGGAATTCAGCTTCCGCGACGCATACGCTCCATGTGACTTTAGTGCCAATCGTTACTGCGAGGCACGCGTGTGGAGTTTCTTCAACAAGCACGTGAAAGGCATGGAGAAATACCTTAGCTACGTGAAAGGAACAAAAGCAAACCTCAACGAGGAAATGCCTCTCTACGTGAAGCCTGACGAAAAGGTTTCAGTAAAAGACATCAAGAACGACATGCGCGACCACTATGAAGGCACGGCTCTTGACATAACAAAAGACCTCGGAGCAGGCGGCTACGATATGCCTTATCGCCCTTCTCCATTGTCAAAGAAGGTGAAAGTAGATGGCAAGGACGTGGAAGTGTTCAACGAGCGACCTATATCAACACAGCAGACTTCGTTTGGTTTCGTAGGTCAGATGCGTTCATGGCTGCCTGACGGAGTAGGAGGTATTGTATGGTGGACAAACGACGACACAAATATGGCTGTATATACTCCTATCTATTGTTGTGTGGAGAATATACCTGAGTGCTACCAGATGATAGAAGGCGTGCAGGATGCTGTGACATTCAACTGGAAGTCGGCTTTCTGGCTTGAGAACACAGTGGCAAACATGGTATATCCTTATTATTCAAAGATGTTCCCAGACTTGTTGAAGGTGCGTAACGAACTCGAAGACAAGTTTGACGCCAACCTCCCTACAATAGAAGAGGCTGCAGCGAAGAAACCTGAATTGATGAAAGTTCTGCTCGCAACAACCTCAAAGAGCTGCGTCGATGAAATGATGAAGCGATGGAAAGAGTTGTTTGAATACCTTGTGGTAAAGCACAACGACATGGTAATCAAGAAGGAGACAGATGGAAAATTCGCAACAAACCAATATGGTTTCGGCTCAAAGGTTGAGCGCCCAGGTTACTCTGACGCATATTGGAATAAAGTGCTCAAAGAGACTGGCGACAAATATATAATGGATAAACAATAGAAGGTACAATTCGCTAATCAGACCTCAAAGAGGTCATACTTTTAGTAACTGCTGGTCGAAGACCTGCAGATAATACATAGCCTCACATCTTCGACCCCACCGGGGGCGTACAATACACCCGTTGGAGGCGATAGACTTAATTATTGCATATTGTAAATATTAAATAAATTATGGACGAACAATTATTGAAACAATGTATGGAAGTGGCTCAGACATGGGCTACAAATCCTGTATTCGACGAAGAGACAAGAAACGCAGTTAAGAAGATGGTGGATGACGAAGACAAGAATCTTCTTGTTGATAGTTTTTATCAGACACTCGAATTCGGAACTGGCGGACTTCGCGGCGTGATGGGTCCTGGAACAAACAGAATGAACATCTACACCGTTGGTACAGCCACACAAGGTCTTGCAAACTACCTGAAGAAGAACTTTGCCGACCGTGAGAAGATTAGCATCGTCATCGGCGTTGACTGCCGAAATAACTCAGATGTGTTCGCAAAGCGATGCGCCGACATATTTGCAGCCAATGGCATCTACGTGTATATGTTTGAAGATATGCGCCCAACTCCAGAGGTAAGCTTTGCCATTCGTTACCTCAAATGTCAGAGCGGTGTAAACATCACAGCATCACACAATCCACGTGAGTATAACGGCTACAAGGCATACTGGGAAGATGGTGCACAGGTGTTGAAGCCACACGACAAAGGCATCATCGAGGAAGTTTCAAAGTGCAAATATGAAGACGTCAAGACAGGCGGCGACAGCAAGTATATAACAATCATCGGTGAAGAAATCGACAAGGCATATCTTGAAGCAGTACACACATTGTCCATCGATCCTGAGGCTATCCAGCGCCAGAAGGATTTGGGCATCGTATATACTCCGCTCCACGGTGCAGGCATGATGATTGTTCCTCGCGCACTGAAGATGTGGGGATTTGAAAACGTGAACTGTGTGCCTGAGCAGATGATTAAGGACGGAAACTTCCCAACAGTTGTTTCTCCTAATCCAGAGAACGCCGAAGCACTGACACTTGCCATCAAACTTGCAACAGAGAAAAATGCAGAGATTGTCATCGCTTCGGACCCTGACGCTGACCGTATCGCTATGGCATGCCGCAACAACAAGGGCGACTGGGCTATCATCAACGGAAACCAGACCATGCTCATATATCTATATTATATAATAAAGAATCGTGTTGACAAGGGCATGATGAAGGGCAATGAATTTATTGTAAAGACCATTGTCACAACAGAAATGGTGAAGAAGGTAGCCGACAAGTATGGAATTGAGATGCGCGACTGCTACACTGGATTCAAGTGGATAGCAAACGAAATCAGAGTGTCTGAAGGTGTCAAGAAGTACATCGGTGGTGGTGAAGAAAGTTTTGGTTTCCTCGCTGAAGACTTCTGCCGCGACAAGGACTCACCTTCTGCATGCTGCCTCATAGCAGAAGTCTGCGCATGGGCAAAGGATCAGGGTAAGAGTCTCTATGACATACTTATGGACATCTACATGGAATATGGCTTCTCATACAACAAAGCCATCAACGTGGTACGTCCAGGCAAGAGTGGTGCTGACGAAATCAAGCAGATGATGGAAGACTTCCGCACTAATGCGCCAAAGGAACTTGCTGGCAGTCCTATTGTCACTTACAAAGACTTCCGCTCGCTGAAGAAGGTTGAGAATGGTGTGGAGAGCGATATGGTAATGCCTGACACAAGTAATGTGCTTCAGTATTTCTGCGCAGACGGGACAAAACTCAGCATACGTCCTTCAGGAACAGAACCTAAGATTAAGTTCTATATTGAAGTGAACGGTAAGATGACATCGGCTGCTGAATACGACAAGTGCTGCGAGGAAGCAGAACAGAGGTGCGCAGTAATAATGAAGTCAATCGGACTGTAAAATCCAAATGGGACACGAAATAATATCAAAATACTTCAATCTGAGCGCGGAACAAGAAAAACAATTCCGCGCTCTTGATGAACTATACCACGATTGGAATGCAAAGATTAACGTCGTGTCACGCAAGGATATCGACAATCTTTACGAGCACCACATTCTCCACTCGCTTGCCATTGCAAAGATGATTGAGGAGCAAGGCATTGCCATCGAAGGGAAGAAGATACTCGACCTCGGCACTGGCGGTGGACTACCTGGCATACCATTAGCCATCATGTACCCCGACAGCAAGTTCCACCTCATCGACAGTATTGGTAAAAAAGTCAAAGTGGCAAATGCTATCGGCGATGAAATAGGCCTGAAGAACTGCCGATATTCGCATCTTAGGGCACAGGAAGACAAGCAGACGTATGACATTATCGTTTCGCGTGCCGTGATGGAACTCAGCGAACTCCTTAAAATAATAAAAGGAAAGGCGAAGACTCTTATCTGCCTAAAAGGGGGCAACGTGGATGATGAGATAGCAAAGTGTTCAGCAAAAATCTCAACTTCCGTCGTTCCAATCACTAAATATTTCGACGAAGAGTGGTTCAATGAGAAATATGTGGTGAAAGTTGATATTTAAGTTATTGTTCCCTCGGTTTCTCCCGAGGGCAAAATACACGTCTTAACTCCTAAATAACCCTATGCTGAATATAATGCGATTTGTCTGCAATCCTCTGCAAGAGAATTGCTACGTGGTGAGCGACGACACTCACGAAGCCGTGATAGTTGATTGCGGAGCATATTTTCCTGAGGAGAAGTCTGCGATAAAGAATTATATCGAGGACAACAAACTCATCGTGAAGCATCTACTCGTCACTCACGACCACTTTGACCATGTCTATGGCAATAAATTCGTTGACATTAACTACCACGTCACGCCATACGACCGAAGCAATAAGACTGTAAGTTTTGGCAATCATACGTTTGAAATAATCCACACACCAGGACACGCTAAAGAGGCTGTTGTGTTCTATTGCAAAGATGAGAAGATTGCATTCACTGGCGACACATTATTCAAAGGTACGCTTGGTCGCTTCGACCTTCCTGGCGGAGACCCTGATGAACTTATCGCATCACTTCATAAACTCATCGTTGTCCTGCCTGGTGACACACAGATTCTTCCAGGGCATGGCGATGATTCATTTATTGAAAACGAAGCCACATGGATAAAGTCATTTTAGGCATTGACCCAGGAACAAATCTCATGGGATATGGCGCAATCAAGTGCGTCGGCAACAAAGCCGAGATGCTTGGTATGGGTGTCATCGACCTGAGAAAGATGGGTGACACGTATCTAAAACTTGGAAAGATATTTGAACGTGTGACTGGCATCATCGACTCATTCCTGCCCGACGAACTTGCCATCGAAGCTCCTTTCTTTGGCAAGAACGTGCAGAGTATGCTCAAACTCGGACGTGCACAAGGTGTTGCCATTGCGGCGGCAATCAACCGCGACATACCTATCCACGAATACGCACCAACAAAGATTAAGATGGCAATCACCGGCATGGGTGGGGCGTCGAAAGAGCAGGTGGCAGGTATGCTTCAGCAATTACTGAAGCTCGATAAAGGTGAAATGGGAAAGTTCCTTGACGCTACCGATGCATTGGGCGCTGCATATTGCCACTTTATGCAAAGCAACCGCCCTGAAAGTCAGTCAACAATAAAGAGTTGGAAAGACTATGTGAACAAGAACCCACAGAAGGTTAAATAGAAGAAAGAAAACAAAATCTGAGGGCACTGAAAAAGTCCCGTAGGGACGAAAAAACAAAGGGTAGGGCGTTAGCCCTATCTCATAAAACGCCCCCGTCATAAAGTGCCGTAGGCACGGTAGAGCTCAGCCACAAGTAGTTCTGTCGCCCATACTGGGCTTGTAGATGGCATGCCTAATAACGAGAGTTTGCGCCCTCGGCTATGGTATTTCGTGCCTATGGCACTTTTTCAGCACCCTCCAAAATTTTGTTCCCCTTTTGTCATTTTATAGTAAATTACTTTGTATTCTTTATATCTTCAACCAGTTTGAGCAGCGGTTTTAGCTTTTCTGCAGCAGTCTTGTTTCCTTTATCGGCTGCCTTTTGATACCATTTGATAGCCTGAGAATAGTTGCGCTTCGTGCCTCTGGCATAGTTGTAACATTCACCTAAAAGAAGCTGTGCAGACTCATCGCCTTGGTTTGCAGCTTTAGTAAGCCACGTGAAAGCATTGGTATAATCCTTATCTACTCCGATACCATTGTAATATAAACCACCCAAGATGCTCTGCGCATCAACGCTACCCTGATTAGCAGCCTTCTCAAACCAAAGAGCGGCTAACTTCACATCCTTATTCGTGCCCGTACCATTATAATAGCACATAGCAAGCAGCAGTTGGCAATCCTTGTCACCGTTCTCTGCACAAATCCTATAATCGTTTATATCCAATGCAAATACTTGCAATGACAAAGCGAAGCCGACAACTAAAAATAAAAGTTTTTTCATATCTGTGATATTTTATCTGTTTTGTATTTCTAAAGTATTATCTTTCGAATGAACAAGAAAAGTCATCGTTATTCTTCCCCCCCAAAAATCTATATTATTGACGCCATTTTTCTATATTATTTGCTCCAAAAATCTATATTATATTTTCAAGACTGCAAAGGTAACAAATTAAATTGATAAAAGGCATTATTGCAACTATAAAATCTATAGCAACTGTGCTAATTTACTTAACCGT
>JAUNQM010000286.1 GCA_030536165.1 Prevotellaceae bacterium
TTTACCTCGCGATAATTTTAGACGAGGTAATTCTTTTGCCATTTGTTGATATTCATTATCATAGCCATTAGTTGCTTCGTTCAATATTTTCTTTACCGTTTCTTTAATTACATTATTTAACTGTGATTCTGTTATTTTAATTTTATTCTTAATCATAATATTTTCTTTTTTCTTATAAATAGTACAAATAAAAAAAATACAGCCATTTCTGACTGTATTTTCAAGATTCGGGGTCTAAAAGTATATAGTTGCCAAATTTTATGGTAAACTACAACATTGATTTGGAAGGAAAGACAGTACTCGTCACGGGTGCTGCAGGATTCATTGGATCAAACCTCGTGAAGCGTTTGTTCCATGATGTGAAGAACATTCGTGTGGTCGGACTCGATTCGATTACCGATTACTATGATGTAAACATCAAACATGAAAGGCTCAATGAGATAGAGGCTCTTGGTCGTGATTGGCGCTTTGTTAAGGCAAACCTTGCCGACAAGGCAACTATCGATCAGCTCTTTGAGAAAGAGAAGTTTGCTGTAGTCGTAAACTTGGCAGCACAAGCAGGTGTGCGCTATTCGATAACCAACTCTGGCTCATATATTGAGTCAAATATCATCGGCTTCTATAACCTTCTGGAGGCTTGCTGCCACCACGAAGTTGAGCATCTCGTTTATGCCTCTTCTTCATCCGTTTATGGCTCTAACAAGAAAGTGCCATACTCTACCGATGATAAGGTGGATAATCCTGTATCACTCTATGCCGCCACCAAGAAGAGCAACGAGCTGATGGCACATGCCTACAGCAAGCTGTATAACATCCCATCAACTGGCCTCCGCTTTTTTACGGTCTATGGTCCTGCCGGTCGTCCCGATATGGCATACTTCGGATTTACGAATAAGCTTCGTGAAGGCAAGACCATTCAAATCTTCAACTATGGTAATTGTAAGCGTGATTTCACATACGTTGACGATATTGTTGAAGGCGTTGTTCGAGTAATGCAGCACGCTCCAGAGAAGCAGAACGGAGAGGATGGATTACCAGTACCTCCTTACAAGGTGTACAACATCGGTAATAATGCTCCAGAAAACCTTCTCGATTTTGTGACTATTCTTCAAGAAGAATTGATAGCAGCCAAGGTGCTGCCGTCCGACTATGACTTTGATGCACATAAGGAATTGATTCCAATGCAAGCCGGTGACGTTCCTGTGACCTTCGCTGATACTACACCTTTGGAACAGGACTTTGGTTTCCGTCCAAGTACACCTCTTCGTGACGGTCTTCGTGCGTTTGCTATCTGGTACGCAAAATATTATGGAACCTGTGAGTAACTAAATGGTTAGCGACCTATGGTACACGATTGGGTTCGATTCCCAAAGGTCGCTCAAATATGAATATTAAAAGTAACAAGATATGAGAAGTTTTGAAAATCTTAAAATTGCAGTAGCCGGAACCGGTTACGTTGGTTTAAGTATTGCAACCCTCCTCGCTCAGAAGCATGAGGTAGTTGCTGTTGATGTCATCACCGAGAAGGTTGACAAGATCAATAAGCGTATCTCGCCCATTCAGGACGAGTATATCGAGAAGTACTTTGCAGAGAAGGAGTTGAACCTTACAGCAACTCTCGATGGCGCAAGCGCTTACAAGGATGCAGACTTTGTAGTGATAGCAGCTCCTACGAATTATGATCCAGTCAAAAACTTCTTCGATACCCATCACATTGAGGATGTGATTGACCTCGTTCTGAGTGTCAACCCAGATGCAGTAATGGTCATCAAGAGCACCATTCCTGTAGGTTACACTCGTTCACTCTATGTGAAGTATGCGCTCAAATTCTTGCTTAACCCAGAGTTGAAAGGTAAGAAGTTTAATTTGCTCTTCTCTCCCGAGTTCCTTCGTGAGAGCAAAGCCCTCTATGATAATCTCTATCCAAGCCGTATCGTCGTGGGCTATCCTAAGCACATTGATTCACCCGAGTTTGACGAGGAGAATGAGGCTATTGCAGCCATTGGCAACCCACAGGCAGAGGAATACGCAAAAACTTTTGCTGCACTCCTTCAGGAGGGTGCCATCAAAGAGGGTATAAATACCCTCTTCATGGGAATGAAAGAGGCTGAGGCGGTAAAGCTCTTTGCCAACACTTACTGGGCATAGCTTGTATCATACTTCAATGAGCTTGATACCTACGCAGAGGTCAAGGGACTTGACTCACAGGCTATCATCAATGGTATCGGTCTTGATCCACGTATCGGTACCCACTACAACAATCCTTCTTTCGGTTATGGTGGTTACTGTCTGCCCAAGGATACCAAACAGTTGCTTGCCAACTACAAAGACGTGCCTCAAAACATGATGACTGCTATTGTAGAGAGCAACCGCACACGCAAAGACTTCATTGCAGATCAGATTCTGGCTATGGCTGGAGCGTATGGCGAGAACGCCCAATGGGATAGTGCCAAGGAGAAGGTTGTTACCATCGGTATCTACCGCCTCACCATGAAAGCAAATTCCGACAACTTCCGTCAGTCGGCAATCCAAGGCATTATGAAGCGTATCAAGGCCAAGGGCGCGCAAGTTATCATTTATGAGCCAACATTACCAAATGGTGATACCTTCTTTGGTAGCGAAGTGCTGAACAGCCTTGATGAGTTCAAGAAGCGTGCAGATGCTATCGTGGCTAATCGCTATGATGCATGTTTGGACGATGTCGAGAGCAAGGTTTATACACGTGATTTGTTTAGAAGAGATTAAAATGAATTTCAGGGAATTGTATAATGCAGACCGAAGACGTAATGGGGGGTATATCCTCCGTTTTTTGTGGCTATTAAGAAAAGCGAGTACAACTAACAATAGAATTATACGTTTTCTATGCAGTAAAGCCTTAAAGCATTATCGTTGTAAATATGGACTTGAAATACAATATACTACAAAAATTAGGTAAAGGATTATACTTGGGACATGCGTTCAATATAACAATAAATCCTAAAGCAACAATTGGAAACTATTGTAATATTCATAAGGGAGTAACAATTGGGCAAGAGAATAGAGGATCT
>JAUNQM010000037.1:0-5150 GCA_030536165.1 Prevotellaceae bacterium
ATAACTTGGTTCGGCTGCGTGATTAGCGCAGCCGAACTTTTTTCCCGATTTCCATACGTCAGCCTTGCCTTTCTGATTTATTAGAACTCAAACAGGAGTCTTGCGTTGATTTGGCGGCCAGTGAGGTAGTTTGGCACGGCAAACTGCTGACCGGTGACGTCGGTTACCCAGTAGTAGGAATTGACGTTGTTGATGCCGAAGATGTTGAAGCAGTCGAGTTCTGCCCACACGTTCTTGAGTGTTTTCCCTTTCTTCTTCTGTCCGTCGGCGTTCTCGTTGTTGACGATGCGGTAGCTCATGCCGATGTCGGCACGACGGTATGCCGGTGCTCGGAACACTTGTTTTTCAAGTCCTGTGTGTGGCGGTCCGAATGGGAGTCCTCCGGCATAACTGAGCTTGAGGGTCATCTTCCAACGGTCGGAGCCAGGGAAGTAGTCGGTGAAGTAGAGGTTGGCGCTGAATCCCTGGTCGGTAGGCATTGGTATCCACGAACCGTTAAGGTGCTGCTGTGCCTTCATATAGGAGAGGCTGAGCCACGAGTCGTTGCCTGGCACGAACTCTCCGTAGATTTTGAGGTCAACACCAGCTGCGTATCCGTTGCAGAGGTTTTGTCCGTAATAGACAACCTTGACGTTGTTCACATTGTAAGGTATGAGGTCGGAGAGGTTCTTGTAATAGATTTCTGCAGAGAGTTTATAAGGACGGTCCTGCACGCTGAACTTGTAGTCCATAGCTGCAATGGCGTGGATGGATCGCTGTGATTTGATGTTCTGGTTGAGCGTTACGGTGGTGACTCCGTTGATGGTTGTCGTGTCACGCAGTTCTTTATAGAATGGTGTCTGATAGTAGAGACCTGTGGCAAAGCGGAAGGTGAAGTCGCTGTTGAATGCTGGCACGATGCCAAGTGATACGCGTGGCGAAAGTAGGCTTTCCTTGTTATAGTCCCAGTGAGAGAATCGGAGTCCGTAGTTGAGAGTATAGAAGGTCTCGTTGCCTGTGCCTTTGAACTTGTATGTGTCTTGCAGGAAGAATTCTATTTTCTTGCTGTCAATCTTGTTTTGTGAGTGGAGGGAATAGATGAGCTGTAGCGCGTCGGCGGTGCGTGGCATGGAGTAGCCGCTTGAGTCGCGCATCTCGTATTCGCGTGCATTTTCCTCTACACTTTCAATCTTGTAGGTGATACCGCCCTTGATGTGGTGTGAACGCATCTTGTGGTCGGCAAGAATCTGGAAACTTCCTACCTTATAGGTAAGGTAGTTACGCGCGTGCTCCATGTAGGTGCCTACACCAAGGTTGTTTAGCACTTCGGCTTCGTCGAGCCAGTATTGGCCTTGAATGTCGTAGGTCTCTTGTTCCTTGGAGTGGAAACCAGATGCGAGGAACTGGACGTTGGTAGCGTCACCGATATGGCGTGTGATGCCGAGTGAACCGAAGAAGGTGCGGAAGATATCTTTCTCCTGTCCGTCGAAATACACCTTGAATGAGCGCACTTCTTCCATAGTTCCGAATGAAGTCTCGCGGTCGCCTGGCTTGAAATTATAGTGGTTCTCAGAGATGTTGCCGATGAAGTCGAGAGTCCAGTTCTTATTTGGGTTGTAGCTGATGTATGTCTGGTAGTCGAGTTGGTTAGGATTGTATTCGCCTTTGGTCTCGAGCGATGAGAGGAGGTAGCGGTTTGTCTTGTAACGCAGTCCGTGGGTCATGGAGAATTTCTTGTTGCCAGTGCCAATGTAGCCCGATGCACCGAGGAGCGATGCCGAGGCAGAGGCTTCGAAGTGGGTTGGCTTCTTGTAGGTGATATCAAGTGCCGATGACATCTTGTCGGCATACTGCGCTGCAAATCCTCCAGCCGAGAAGCTAATGTTTTCGACCATGTCGGGGTTGATGATGCTTAGGCCTTCTTGCTCGCCGCTACGGATGAGTAGTGGACGATAGACCTCCACATTATTTATATAAACGGAATTCTCGTCGAAGCTTCCTCCACGAACATTGTATTGCGATGATAATTCGCTATGGGTGGATACTCCCGCCTGCTGCTGAATGAGTTCCTCAACACCGTTGCCTGTGGTGGATGGCATTGTCTTCATGCCTTTCACGTCGATTTTTTGCTCCATGTCGCGCTGGCGTTGCTTTTCGGTGACAACGACTTCGCCAAGTTCGATACCTGGCAGAGAAATGTTCATCGTAATCGTTCCCTTTGGCTTGTAAAGCATGCGCTTGCGAGTCTGGTAGCCGACCATTGAGAATCGGATTTCTACGCTGTCAGCACTCTGTAGTGTTATCTTATACTCGCCCTTGAAGTCGGCAATCTTAGCCACGCCCTGCGATGTGCAGGAGACGGTGGCGAGTTCGATGGCGTTGTTGTCGCTGTCGGTTACACGTCCTTTAAGGGTGAAGGTGTCTGCAAAGGCTTGCAAAGGCAATGCCATGATGCAGACGAGAATTATGTTTTTTATAATAAATGCTTTTTTCATCTATTATAAAACGGAAAACAGGGCTGTTTATTGTATGAGAGTGGAAAGGTTTTGCCCATGATGGAGTCATGGGGACGGAAGCTGTTATTGGATGCTTGCTTTCAGGAAGTCGGCAACGATGAAACTGCTTCCTCCGACGTAAATGAAATCGTCTGCGGTGGCATTGCCGAGAGCGGTAGCGTAGGCTTCTGCAACGGATGAGTAATGACTGCCCTCTATGCTCAACGTGGATGCAAGGGAAGAAAGTTTGTCGGCTGGCATGGCACGGCTGACAGATGCCTGAGTGAAATAGAAAGTGACATCTTTGCCTTTGAGGTTATCTCGAATAAGACGAAGGATGCCAGTGATGTCTTTGTCGTTGACAAAACCCAGTATAAGATGCAGATGGCGGCATGGAGTATCGGCAATTTGACGGACGAGATATTTCCAACCGCCGATGTTATGCCCAGTGTCGCAGACAACGAGGGGATGTTCTTGCATTTTCTGCCAGCGCCCCATGAGTCCTGTGAGTTCACATACGTGGGCGAAGGCGTCGCGTATAGAATCATCTTTAATCCCACAAGAAGGAGCGAGAATGTTAAGTGCTGTAAGGATTGTCTGCTGATTTTTCTCCTGACAGTAGCCCTTGAGCTCGGCTTCTTTGATAGTGAACGGTATTTGCTGTTCTTCAGCAAAGATGATAGGCGCACCAACTTCATTAGCCTTGTTGAGGAATACAGGCTTGGTCTCTGGAAGAGCCTCGCCGATTACGACTGGTATGCCAGTCTTGATTATTCCCGCTTTTTCAGCAGCAATCTCTGCAAGGGTGTTGCCAAGGAACTGCGTGTGGTCGAGGCTGATGTTGGTAATGACCGATAGGATAGGGGAGATGATGTTTGTGCAGTCGAGCCTTCCTCCAAGTCCAACTTCCACAACGGCAATGTCGATGTCTTCGTCGGCAAAGTAGCGGAACGCCATTGCTGTAGCAAGTTCAAAGAATGAGAAACCTAATCTTCCCTCCTTAATCTCCTTGCCATAGGTGGTGCGAATGTCCTCGACGAAACGTATGACGTAATCCTCGCTGATAGTGGCACCGTTGATACGGATGCGTTCACGGAAGTCAATAAGGTGTGGTGATGTGTAGAGGCCGACTTTATAGCCAGCACATTGGAGAGCGGCGGCAATGGTATGAGAACAGGAACCTTTGCCGTTGGTTCCTGCTATATGGATTGAACGAAACTGACGATGGGGATGATGGAAGTGAGCATCGAGAAGGTGTGTGTTGCTCAGTCCTTCCTTGTAAGCACCAGCCCCGACATTCTGGAATAATGGCGCACTGGTGAAAAGATAATCTATCGCTTCGTCGTAAGTCATATTTGCAGTTTTGCTTTTTCGACCTAAAACCAGAAACTTGAAACCTGAAACTCTTTTTACTTGAAATAGTTGCGGAACTTGTCGAAGATAGAGTCTTTGATGCTTTCGCTGCCCTTGAAGTTGTCGTGGTCTTTCAGTTTCTCAAGTATCTTCTTTTCATCGTCGTTAAGACTTTCAGGCACATAGACCGTGATGTTGACAATTTCGTCGCCAGTCATGCTGCCATAGCCATACTGATTTACTGTTGGGAATCCTTTTCCCCTAAGTCGTAACGCCTTGCCTGACTGTGTTCCTGGAGCGATTTTAATGCGCACTTTACCTCCGCCGATGACAGGCACTTCGGCTGTTCCGCCTAAGGCTGCTGTAGGGAAGTCGAGGATGAGATTGTAGATGACGTCGTTTCCGTCGCGTATCAATTCCTTGTCTGGTTCTTCCTCGATGAGCACCTGAAGGTCGCCGGCAATACCATTGTGATGTGCTGCGTTGCCTTTGCCAGGAACTGTGACAACCATACCTTGTTCGACACCGGCAGGGATTTTAACCTCAACGATTTCTTCTCCTTTGATAACGCCTGTGCCGTTGCACTCCTTGCACTTATTCTTTATTATTGTGCCTTCGCCTTGACATTGCGGACATACGCTCTGACTCTGCATGATGCCAAACGGACTTTGCGTGGTGCGTGTGACGTATCCCGTGCCGTGGCATGTAGGGCATTGCTCGGTAGCGTTAGAACCTTCGCCGCCAGTGCCGTGGCAATGAGAGCATGTAATATCGCGTCTTACCTTAAACTTCTTTGTCGTTCCGTTTTGTATTTCTTCGTAAGTGAGGCGAACCTTCATACGTAGGTCACTGCCTTTCTGTACAGGTTTGCGTCGGCTGCCACCGCCACCTCCGCTAAAGAAGTCGCTAAAACCACCGAAGCCACCACCCATACGTCCGCCGAAGATGTCGCCAAACATAGAGAAAATGTCATCTACATTGCTGAAACCTCCGAATCCGCCACCACCACCGGCTGCTCCGTTGAGTCCTTCGAAACCAAACTGGTCGTACATCTGCTTCTTCTTTTCATCAGAGAGAACAGAATATGCTTCGGCTGCTTCCTTGAATTTCTCTTCGGCAGTCTTGTCGCCTGGGTTGCGGTCAGGGTGATATTTAATAGCCAATTTGCGGTAGGCTTTCTTTATTTCGTCGGCTGAGGCATCTTTGCCGACGCCTAAGACTTCATAGTAATCTCTTTTGTTTGCCATGTGGTTTTACGGTTTTGCGATTTTATGGTTTGCAGTTGTGACCTCGGGAAAAGCCGAGGTAATGGTAGCTTGAAAC
>JAUNQM010000037.1:5160-12205 GCA_030536165.1 Prevotellaceae bacterium
GTCCTACGGCTACATCGGCGTGACGAATCACCTTGTCGTTGAGTGTGTAGCCAGTCTTCACGCAGTCAATAACCTTTCCTTTCTTGTCGTCGCCCATTGGCAACATGGCTATTGCATTGTGGAACTCGGTGTCGAAGTCGGCATCGGTGGTGTCAATCTTCTTCACGCCCATACCTTCGAGCGTCTTTACAAACTTCTGGTATATAAGGTTGAACCCTTCCTTGATTGCTTCGATGTCGTCAGACTTTGCGTTGTTGGCGATGGCTCTTTCCATATCGTCGATGACTGGAAGCATAGCCACGATAGTCTTTTCGCCACCGTTGAGAATGAGTTCTGCCTTTTCTTTTAATGTGTGCTTGCGGTAGTTGTCGAATTCAGCTACGGAACGCAGATATTTGTCCTTGTATTCTTCTACCTGCTGCTGAAGTTCCTCGATAGGATTCTTCTCTTCCTGCTGCTTTTCTTCCTGTGTTTCAACAGTTTCTTCCGACTGCTGCTCGTTCAAGACTTCTTCGTCTTTCATTTCTTTCTTATTATTTTTTTTATTCTTACTCATTTCGTAATTTGTTTTATGTGAGTTGATACAAAAACCTTGCCAAAAAGTTGTTAACCCTTCGGCAAGTTATATTATTTCGAGATTTCGAATGTTCGGTTATTCGAAATTCGATTGTTCCTAATTATACATCTTCAACCTTTGTTCCTTTACTACAGGGTCGTAGATGTAGTCATCGTATTCCATCAACTTGTCGATTGTGCCGTTTGGCGTAAGTTCGATGATACGGTTTGCCACGGTCTGGATGAACTCATGGTCGTGGCTTGAGAACAAGATGTTACCCTTGAAGAGTTTAAGGTTGTTGTTGAAGGCTTGGATTGATTCGAGGTCGAGGTGGTTTGTCGGCGTGTCGAGCACGAGGCAGTTGGCGTTCTTCAACTGCATACGTGCAATCATACAACGCATCTTCTCGCCTCCCGACAACACATTGACCTTCTTCAGCACTTCTTCACCGCTGAACAGCATCCTGCCTAAGAATCCCTTCATCACCACTTCGTTGCCAGTGCCGAATTGCCCAAGCCATTCCACGAGGTTGAGTGTGGAGTCGAAGAACGAAGTGTTGTCGAGTGGAAGGTATGCCGTTGTGATGGTCTGTCCCCACTTGAATGTGCCACCGTCAGCCTGCCTGTTGCCGTTGATAATCTCAAACAAAGCGGTCATAGCCTTAGGGTTGTGCGAAAGGAAGACAACCTTTTCGCCCTTTTCCACATTGAAGTTCACATCCTTGAACAACACAGTTCCGTCGGCATCGACAGCCTTGAGGTCGGTAACTTCGAGTATCTGATTACCTGGCTCACGCTCCATCTGGAAGATGATGCCTGGGTATTTTCTTGATGAAGGCTTGATTTCCTCGACGTTGAGTTTCTCAAGCATCTTCTTGCGTGAAGTCGTCTGCTTGCTCTTTGCCACATTGGCAGAGAAGCGGCGGATGAATTCTTCCAGCTCCTTACGCTTCTCCTCAGCCTTTGCGCGCTGGTTCTGTGCCTGGCGAAGTGCCAGCTGTGAACTCTCGTACCAGAAGCTATAGTTGCCAGCGAAGAGGTTAATCTTGCCGAAATCAATATCGACTGTATGGGTGCTGACTGCATCGAGGAAGTGGCGGTCGTGGCTCACTACGAGCACGGTCTGTTCGAGATTCGAGAGATATTCTTCCAACCAATCCACGGTGTCGAGGTCAAGGTCGTTGGTCGGCTCGTCGAGAAGAAGGTTGTCAGGATGACCGAAAAGTGCCTTTGCCAGCATCACGCGCACCTTTTCGTTGTTGGAAAGTTCCTTCATCTGCTTGTGCTGCTGCTCCTGTTTCACACCGAGGTTGGTGAGCAGTTGCTCGGCATCGCTCTCGGCATTGTAGCCGTTCATCTCGGCAAACTTATCTTCAAGTTCGGCAGCGCGTTCGCCATCCTCGTCCTTAAAGTCGGCATAGATAGCCTCACGCTCCTTCATGTTCTCCCAAAGTGCTTCGTAACCCATGAAAACTGTGTCGATTACGGAGTATTCGTCGTATTTGAAGTGATCCTGCGACAGCACGCTCAGACGCTCGCCGTGACCCAGTTCTATTGTACCCTTGTTAGCCTCCAGCTCACCGCTGATAGCCTTAAGGAGGGTTGATTTTCCAGCACCGTTGGCACCTATCACGCCATAGATGTTGCCGTTAGTGAACTTGATGTTTACGTCTTTGTAGAGAACTCGTTTGCCAAACTGAATGGCAAGGTTGGAAATAGTTATCATTCTTTATATCTTTATGTTGTTCTTTTTTTATTCGGTGCAAAGTTACTGCAAATCGAAGACAATACAAAATAAAAGACGGAGTTTTTTATTTTTATTGTTAAGATGCAGCCTAACTTGGGCAAGGCCAAAGGTAATAAAATATTATGAGATGAGCAAGATTATTGGGTGAAAACTAAAGGCTTTGTCTTTTTGTATGTCGATATTAGGCGTATGTTTTGTTGGTTGGCGGCATGCCGCTACACCTTATTTATAATAATGCGCGCGCACGCATGATGAGCACAAATCTAAAAAAAGTCCTGCTTTTTTGTGAAAATCTTTGATAGTACCTATAGCTTTTTGCAGATTCGATAGAGATAACTCGCAGATGCATACGACGCATATTTCAGCCTTTCACACCTTAGGAGTTACAGCGCGAACACATGAGGTGTGACATGGGGTGACACCTGAGGTGTGACAGCCGAAACACCTTAGGTCTGGAGGGCTGAAAATAGCAATAAATAAGGCTTTGCAATCAAATAAACCTACAACGGAATGCGAATCTCCCCCTCTCAAGTGTTGAATCCGCGTACAATATATGAGCAAAAATTGAAAATTTGTCCTGTTTTTCGCGAAAAAAAGTATTATTTGACTGAAAAAGGTAGTTGCTCTCTCTCTGCAATCTCGTTCAAGTATTCGTCGAGGACATAGGCGTCGCTCATGACCTGAAGCCCGTAACGTGGGTCTTTCAGCATTTGATAAGTGCGGCTGCCATAGAAGATGGTGAGAGCATGTTCTTCTGACACATTAAGTTCTTTTGCAATAAGCACAACAATTCGTGCTATCTTGCGCCACAGTACGTTGTCTCTCATTTTTCCTCCTTATCTTTTATTGTGTAACACGAACAGAACTTCAAATGCCTGTCAAGTATTGCCTGATTGCGAATGCAGATTTGGTGGTTTGGCTTCTTGAAACGCAATTGGTCAAGGGCTTGCTCGGCAGTGATTCGCCTCATTTCGTAATCCTCAACAGTGTCAATTACTTGGTCGTTGGCTATTCCGCCTTCGACTACGTCATAGCCCTTTGCGGCATCTTCACCGTGCCGATTGGCTACCACGAAATCCAGCCATGCAATATCGTAGGTGTTGAAACGAAGGACATGGTACCGCTCGAAAATGCTTTCGTCAAGTTCGTATACGTTTACAACACCTTCATACTCATCGTTGTACCTACTGCCAACAACTACAGCCCATTTCTCTGCCTGTGCTTTGATTTCAGTAACATAGAAGCCGCGCCCGAAGTCAAGATTGCGTCTGCCAGCATTGACTTGTGGGGCGTCAACTCTCGTGTATGAACCATGATAGAGGGTAATCATAGCCTTGCCTCCTTGTTTTTTAAGGTCTCAATAATGTCATCGGTAACATACTCAAGGCTTTGTGTGTGGAGCATGTCATAATGGCGTAGGAGGCGTTTGGTAATCAATCCTACGTTGTTAAGACGGATAACCATCTGCTGTGCAGGAATGTCCATCTTTTTTGCGCCGTTTTCAATAGCCATAACAGCGAAGTGTATTTTGCGGTATGTTTCTGTGTCGTATGTTGGCATAATTGCTGAGTTTATCGGCAAAGATACTAAAACTTTCTAACATAATAGTATATTATTTTGAAAATAACTCAAAAAAAGTAAAAATTCGCCGTTATTGTGGAATAAATTTACTAATTTTGCAATTCGATAACTAAAAACGGACGAATAGTATGGATAACTGGACAGACATAAAGACAGATATTGCCACCGTGGCTGCGTATTTCTCGGCTGACGATGATGCAAAACTCCGTAGATACTTCGAAAGCATGAGCGACGATGTGCTCTCCCGACGCGATGCTTTCGGGTTTAATCCTTTCCACATGAGCCTCAAGACAGCAATCATGTTTGTCGATGAAATCGGCAACATGCGTGAAGCTTTGCTCGGATTGCTGCTCTACACCATCTGCAAAGAGCGTCCAGAAAAGGTGAAAGACATCGAGTCGGACTTCGGCTCTGAGGTTGCGCGAATAGTAAGAGGACTGACAAAGATAAGCGACCTTGCACGCAAAAATACCTCGGTGGAAACGGACAATTTCCGCAATCTGCTGGTGACTTTCGCCGAGGATGTGCGCGTGGTTTTGATTGCTATCGCAGACCGAATCACACTTTTGCGAAACATTGTCGATACGAAGAACACTGAGGCACGCGAGGCTGTAACTCGCGAGGCATCGTTCCTTTATGCACCGCTGGCTCACAAACTCGGTCTCTACAACATAAAAAAGGAAATAGAAGACTTCTCATTGCAGTATCTTGAGCCGGAACCATACAACCACATCAAGAGCAAACTGCAGGAATCGGAGGAAGAAAGAAATAAGTACATCCAGCGTTTTGTGAAGCCGATTGAGGCAAAACTGCTTATGGGAGGCTTTAAGTTCCACATAAAAGCAAGGACGAAAAGCATTTACAGCATCTGGCAGAAGATGAAAAAGCAGAAGTGCGAGTTTGAGAAAGTCTATGACCTTTTTGCCATCCGCGTCATCCTTGACACAGAGGATAACGAAAAGCAGGAGAAGATGCAGTGCTGGCAAGTGTATTCGATGGTCACAGATATGTATCAGCCAAACCCAAAACGACTGCGCGACTGGCTGTCGAAGCCAAAGGATAATGGCTACGAGTCGCTGCATACGACGGTGTTAGGTCCGGAGCAGAAATGGGTCGAGGTGCAGATTCGTACGGAGCGTATGGACGACATTGCCGAGCATGGACTTGCTGCGCACTGGCGTTACAAGGGCGTAAAGGAAAGCGGAACGGGCATCGAGAACTGGCTGGCAAACATACGCGGAGCACTTGAGAGCAACGACAACCTGCAGCTGATGGATAAGTTCCAGATGGGACTTGAAGAAGACGAGGTCTATGTGTTCACTCCGAAGGGCGACCTGATTAAGTTCCAGAAAGGCGCCACGATACTTGATTTTGCCTACCGCATACACTCGAATGTGGGTGACCATTGTGGTGGAGGAAAGATAAATGGTAGGATTGTCACCATCAGGCAAGAACTGCACAGCGGTGATGAAGTAGAGATAATCACGAATAATAACCAATCGCCGAAACGTGATTGGCTGAAGATAGTAAAGTCGAGCAGGGCAAAGGCAAAGATACGTCTTGCACTGAAGGAGCAAGAGTTGCGTCAGGCAGCAATGGCAAAGGAACTGCTCGAACGCAGGTTCAAGAATAGGAAGATAGAACTTGAAGAGTCGGTAATAAATAAACTCGTAAAGAAGTTAGGCTACAAAGAGATAACGCTCTTCTTCAAAGACATTGCCGACGAGGTGCTTGATGTGAATATCGTAATCGATAAGTACCTTGAAGTTCAGGCAGAGGCAAACGGTACGCTTCGACAGACAACGCATCAAGACGTGGAGTCTATCGAGGAGTTTGTGGAGAAAAGAACAAATGAGGAAGGAGAACTGATTATTGAGCGCAATCTCGTGGGCGTGGATTATCAGTTTGCTAAATGCTGTAATCCGCAGAAGGGCGACGAGATATTTGCCTTCGTCACGATAAGCGGTGGAATAAAGATTCACAAGAAGAACTGCCCGAATGCCCACGACTTACAGTCGCGCTTTGGCTATCGCATACTTAAGGCAAGGTGGAAGTAGGAGGTTAAAGGTGTTGCTTTCTACTCCACTCTAACTTTCTGTTAGAAATTATCGTCCATTGATTTTGCTTCCAAATAGAACTGATAGAGTTTTTTCCCAATCTTGTCTTTCTTAAATGTGCGTTCATGATTCATCGGAGTCATGGATAGGCGAATCTTGGCAATTCCATGATTTATCAATTCGAATTCCTTCGGAGTTATAGCGAATTGGGCTGTAGAGTTGATTGTGGTTACAGGAACGATGATATTTCCCGATACAATACCATCAGTCTGGCTACCACTACCTATAACAACTCCTTTAAGAGTTATAACTTCATTGTTGAATGTACGGATTTTCATCGTTGATTCGTTGAGAAAATTCAAGCGGTCTGAACGAACTGTTGCAATGATGTAGTAAGTCGTATCTTGCTTTGCGACAGAATACTGCATACTGCATCCTTCTGCAGCCAATGCTTTATATGTATACCCAACAGTCTGAGCCGTTGCATAAATAGATACTGTTAGGAAGAAAGCAAGAACTATGTATTTGATACTATTTTTCATTAATTCCAATTTATGAGTACAACAATTATGTGGTTTTGAAACTTACCTTCCTATTTCATATACAATTCCTCGAAACGCTTGAGCGCAGGCTCAGTGACAAGTCCGCGAATGAGCACCATAGTGAAACTGTTGAAGATATCAATCATAGGATACTTGTTGTAAAGTTTGTTCTTCACAATAGTGTCAGTATGCTCCTTGAATGATTCTATAAGCAGAGAATAATTGACGGTATCGCGGAAGATACCTTGACGCACACCCTCGGCAAAGAAGTCGAGGGTTTTATTATCATCGGCAGACTTGCTGCGCTCGAAGTTTTCAACGAGTCGTGGGTAGGTGGCGAGGTCGGCATAGAATGCAGGATTTATCTTTGCTATCATCTCGGCTTTTAGCTTAAACACCGATACCAATATCTGCAGTAAGTCGCCATTTGCATCATTCACAATCTTTTTCATGCGTCGTTCTCGCTCTTGCTGTTGCCTAAGCATGCCCTCGTTGAGCAGCACCTCCTTGTTCTCAAACAGTTCATCGAGCGTGCGCTTCGACATGTTCAGGTCGGAGGCGCT
>JAUNQM010000287.1 GCA_030536165.1 Prevotellaceae bacterium
TACGCCGGAAAGTCGATATTCTTCAGGCAGGGAAAGGTGGATTTCAACCGCGACGTGGTCTGCGAATATGCGCAGATTTGCCAGCAGTCGGGCATCAACGGCGCTGTGCTGAACAATGTAAATGCCAGTCCGAAGATGCTCACAAACGAAATTCTTGTTGGCGTGAAAGACATTGCCGACGTCCTACGCGCGTATAATATTAAGGTCTATCTTGCCGTGAACTTTGCATCGCCGCAGGCACTTGGCGAACTAACTACCGCCGATCCTTTGGACAAGGAGGTGCAGCAATGGTGGGCAAATAAGGTCGATGAGATTTACAAACTCATACCCGATTTCGGAGGTTTCCTTGTAAAAGCAAACAGCGAGGGGCAGCCTGGACCGATGGACTTCGGTCGCACACACGCTGACGGAGCTAACATGCTTGCGCAGTCGCTGAAGGATAAAGGCGGCATAGTGATGTGGCGCGCGTTTGTATATGCTGCAAACAGCGACGACCGTGCGTGCCAGGCATACAATGAGTTCGTGCCGCTTGACGGACAATTCCTCGACAACGTTATTCTGCAAATCAAGAATGGACCTATAGACTTCCAGCCACGAGAGCCTATCAGCAGCCTTTTCTTTGCAATGAAAAAGACGCGTCTGATGCCTGAGTTCCAGCTCACGCAGGAGTATCTTGGCGAGAGCATACACACTGTCTTTATGGCTCCTATGTGGCAAGAGTTCTTCGACACGATGAAGAGTCACGGCATTCACTTCGACGCAGTTGCCGGCGTGGCGAATGTCGGCGACGGAAAGCATCTGTGCGGCAGCTATGGTGCACTGCTCAACTGGACTTCGTTCGGGCGATTCATGGCTTCAACAGACGCTGTGACTCCAGAATCTTTAGCCGTTGATTTCCTGAAGGCACACATGTCTGCCGACGAAAGATTCGTGCGACCAATGACTCGTCTGCTCTTGGAGAGTTGGGAGACGTGCGTGAAATACATGATGCCACTCGGCTTGCACCATATCTTTGCAGGCGGTCATCACTACGGACCGGAGCCGTGGTATAGTCCGAAAGGATTGCGTGCCGACTGGCTTCCACCGTATTATCATAGGGCAGACAGCGAAGGCATCGGCTTCAATCGCACGAAAGCCGGAAGTGGATATACGGCTCAATATCCAGAGCCTTTTGCAACGACTTACGACGACATAAGCCTTTGCCCAGAGAATCTTTTGCTTTTCTTCCACCATGTATCGTGGAAGTATAATATGAAGAATGGCAAGACTCTTTGGCAGAATCTTTGCAAAGAATACGACGAAGGCGTGAAGAAAGCCGAAAGTTTTGTTGAGACATGGAAGAAAATGAAGCCATACGTGGCGCCTGAGATATACGACGAACAGCTTGCGAAGTTCGACCGTCAGGCAAAAGACGCGTGGTGGTGGCGCGATGCTTGTCTGCTCTACTTCCAGACTTTCTCGCGCTTAAAGCTCCCAAAGTCAAGTCCGAAGCCACGCCACAACCTCGATGACCTGATGAAGTATCAACTTAAAATGGACAACTACACCGCCGCCAACCCAGCACTGTTGCCGTAGAACACACATCAGTCCAAATAAATGTCTCGAAGAGACAACACTAAATAGTAACCGATGGACGAAATCTGTCAGTAAAGAGTACAGCACAAATGTCTCGAAGAGACAGCACTAAATAGTAACCGATGGACGAAGTCCGTCGGTAAAAGAGCACAGTAACATTTGCCTCGAACGTGGCAACACATAGATATTAAATAAAGCAAGAAAGTATGTCATATTATAAACTCTACTATCATATTGTTTGGCGTACGAAAAATTCTGTTGCAGCCATTGCAGAGGAACATGAGCGAGATTTATATTCATATATATTAGGGATAGTAAAAGCAACGAACAGTCACTTGTATAGAATAAACTCAATGCCAGATCATATTCACATGTTGGTGGAGATAAACCCAATGATATCATTATCTGATTTTATGAAAAAGGTAAAGTTTTCATCAGGCAACTATATGCGTGAACATAATGATTGGTTCCCTCTTTTCAAAGGGTGGGCAAAATCCTTTTGTGCTATTTCTTATAGCAATAAAGAACGTGATGTCGTAATAGCATACATAGCAAATCAGAAAGAACATCATAAGAAAATAAATTTTGCAGACGAACTTAAAAATATTTTGATAGAAACTGGAATAGAATATAATGAACAATATTTCCTAAAGGAATAACGCGGTGCGACCACTTCGAGGTCGATGAATGGCTTACCATACCTACGGCTAAAGCCGTAGGATACTATTTAGTAAGACGGTTTCACCGTCTAATAGTTCCCACAACGAATAAAATAATTTTTCAAGAAACTATTTAACAAACACTTCATATAACATGGAAAAAAACAATTTTATTGCAGTAGAATACCAGTTGTATTCTATCGACGAGAACGGAAAACATTTACGTGAAAAGACTGACGAAGGCCGCACTTTCTCATTTATCAGCGGCATGGGTTACACACTCGAGGAGTTTGAGAAACAGATAGTTCCGTTGAATGAAGGCGCCGAATTCAGTTTCCAGCTTACTCCAGAGCAGGCTTACGGCGAGATAGAAAAAGAGAGGATCCTCACTCTCGACCGCAGCATCTTCCAGATTAATGGTCACTTCGACAGCGAACACATCTACGAAGGTGCCGACGTGCCTATGCAGAACGAAGACGGTATGCGCCTCAACGGACACGTGCTGAAGATTACCGACGAGAATGTTATTATGGACTTCAACCATCCACTTGCCGGCGAGACTCTTGAATACAAAGGAAAGGTGATAGAGAATCGCGAGGCTACAACAGCCGAGATACAAGGCTTCCTTGCCATGCTCTCGCCTTGCAGTTGCGACGATGAAGGCTGCGACCACGACCACTGTGGCGGACACTGTGGCTGCGGACATTGCCATTAAAAATCATTAATCTATAACCACTATAGTTGCTATAGCGACTATAAAAACATCTATATAACATGAATACATTTGGAAATTTACTAACCC
>JAUNQM010000038.1 GCA_030536165.1 Prevotellaceae bacterium
GTTTGATAAGTATAGACATCCCGAATTCGATTACTTCGATTGGGGCAAGTGCTTTTTCTTGGTGTACTGGCTTGGCAAGCATAAAGATATGTGTAAATGAACCTCTGAGCATTGGGAAATATGTTTTCGATGTGGTTGACAAGTCAAAATGTACCCTTTACGTGCCTAAAGGCTCATTAGCGGCTTATAGTTCAGCAGAAGGATGGAAGGACTTTAAGAATATCGTGGAATTTGGCGAGGACGAACCAGATGAAAAGAAATATGATGTAAATGGCGATGGTGTCGTAGATGTGGCCGACATTACGGAACTGGCAAAATACATCTTGACCAAAGCAAAGGAAGAAGGCTCGTTCATGGGAGAATAACGGAGGGCAATTGCCTAAATAAAACAAGCGGATTCATCTATATTGAGGGTGTTTCCGCTTGTTTTTATACAATTACGCGTGTTATTATCCCTAACTCGCGTTAAAAATTCTTAATTTTACTCGTTTTTATCGAATAAATTGAATTATTTAAGGAAAAATATCTAATTTTGCAACTATAATGCGTATGTGTGCGCGTATGTAACCGATCATGATGAAATTGGAAAAACGAAAAATGTAAAAAAGATACGACTATGAGAATTGACAATCACATTGAAAGAACTTATGGATGGTCGAGGACCGTCTTGCGAATGGTCATGACTGTTTGCCTGACTCTGGTGTGCCGAAGCACATGGGCATATACCCAACAGTCATTCACTGGCGAACCTTGGGACGAAACTGTAAGTGACGAAAACAGACCGTTGGGTATTTATGAAAACTCGAGCGGAAACTATGTCATAAAGCTGAGTACCAGTCAACATCTGGCGTGGTATGCATGGAAGACGCGTACGGAGGGAAATGCTACCGAGTTAGCGAAATACACCCATGCGGACATTGTACTCACTGATAACATCGACATGATAGGCCATTCCTGGCGAGGCATAGGTGAGAAAGATGGCGGATCACGCGGTTTTCGTGGTACATTCGACGGCCAGGGGCATACCATCTCCAACTTGTGCTGTGAGCGATACAATGGTGACCATGGAGCAGGATTGTTTGACTACATCCAAGGAAGTTGCGAAATTAAGAATTTGACATTCTCCAAATGTGGATCGTACTGTGAGGATCGTGCAGGCATCGTTGCCGGAGGACTGGATAGATTGAGCAATGTGAAGTTTACGAACCTGACCTTTGACGATTGCTACATCGAGGTATCAGACGAGAATGCAGGATTCGTGGTCGGTGGAATCTTGGCTTCCACAAATATCGAGTTCAACGGTATTACCGTCAAGAATTGTTATTTCGGCTATAATAAGGGTCAAAAATACGGAGGCCTTATCGGTGCAATTGCATGGGGCGACTGCTCGGTGAGTGTAAAGAACTGCTTCATTAGTGTGAGAAACTTTAGTGGAAAGCCTAATTTCCGCACAGGTGGCATTGCGGGATGGCTGGATCACGGCAGCAACCTTGATGTGGATAACTGTGTGATTGACATGTATAAAGAATTCTTCACAAACTGTAACGACCAGGGCGCGATTGTCAGCAATTGGGAAGATTCATCAAAGCCTAAGGCGAGGCATGTGCTTGTGGTGGCTAATCCTAGATTGCCATACAACAACATGAACATTGGTCTGTTTGCTGGATATACAGAAAGTTCCTCTTCCATGGAACTGTCGGATTGCTTCATTAACAAGGGGCAGTCTTCGTCGCTGAAAGAATATGACGTTGTCAGCAAGCAGATTGTTGACAGGAGCCGGTGCGTTGCCAGCAACATCAAGAACATAGACCTCGCAACGGTTTCTGCAGAGGAGGCGAAAGCAGTAGTGATGATGAACGAGGCTGGTGCTTGCTTCGGACTCAATCCGTTATACAATGATCCTAATAAGAGGGACAGCAAAAACCTCAAGGACTTCGTGATTCCGCTCAGCGATGCATCGAAGGGAAAGTTAGTTGGATTCACTGGCAAGGACTATGTATCGAGTGTGTCGGGTGGCATCTGCTCAAACTATACTATGCCATCAGGAAGCATCGTGGTCATGGCACAGGGGCAGACAATGAATTACATGGTGAAGTCTGCAAATTACGCAAACCAGTGGGTGATTGCTGACAGTACCACGAATATGTCGAGCCAGAAGCGAATCGGAAAGTGGGAGTTTTCAGGTGTGCCTACGGGTGCGGGCAAACTGTATTTCAGCATCGCGGAACGTCCGAAAATCTATGCTGTAGATTCCGAATGCAAATACAACTCTACGTCGCAGAGAGTGACGCTGAAATGGCAGGTTGAAAATAAAAGCGTGTTCAATATCAGCTGGAAGGATCATGGCCAATGGTACATCTACAGAGACAGCACTCTGGTTGACTCACTTGCCAGCGACAAGGACACATGGACAGACTTTGCACCTTTAGCGGGCAAGAACACTTATAATGTGTATTTCGTCAGCAAGGAATATATGTATGACAATGAGGACAATGTGAAGTATTTATCCAAGACGTACACCTCTCAATACAATGTCAACCTCAATGCAAGTAACCCTTTAGTGAAGAACGGCAAGGTGGTGAACACGGTAGGCGTTCCTAACGCAAGTGCGCTAAATGGCAGCAGGGTGCGCCTGCTGAAATGGGACACGGAACGCGACATTGCGTGCGGAGGGAATCTTGACTCAATACTGACAAAGGCTGATGCCCTGACTGTCTATGAGGCACAGTTCCTCTACAACCAGTTGAAGACTGATGATTTTCTGGATGTGACCTACGAGGATGACATGGGTAGCAGTTCTTTGTGTACTACCTATTATTATATGTGGGTGGTGGATAATATCAATGACTCGAACTTCAAGAAAGCGCCATACCACACAGGCAAGCTAACACTTACCAACGACACTGAAATAAAATTCAAGAGTTTCACTGCAACGAAGGGTAAGAGCACATCGAAAGTGACGCTGAAATGGAGTGCGGAGAATTATAATAATGAAAGTCTCCGATACGTCATCGAGCGCAAGATATACAGTGAGCAAGACGATGAGAACTGGACCAGTGTATATGAAACAACCAGCAGCCTGAACACGGGTTCGTTCGACGATGAGGTACTGCCGGGTTATGTGTATCGTTATCGCATTCGCCTCTATCCGTTCTGCGAATCAGCAGGCGGAAATGTTGACTATAAGTCAGAGGCAGGCGCCATCGGTTTCGCTGCCAGCCGAGGTACAATTCAGGGACGCATCACGTACAACTCGGGGTTGATGAATGTGGAAGGTGTTGACGTAAGACTTAAGTCGGAAGAAGACGAACTGGCTAGGTCGATGACTTCGTACGCAATGCAGTTTATGAATGAAAAGCAGACCATGCCTCTTGCAAGTGGTGTAGGCAGTGATTTCTGGAATGGAGAATGGACTCTTCAGTTCCTGCTTCGCAACGATAGCGAGAAGTCGGGACGCCTGATTAGTGTACCTGGAGGTGCGTATGTGACAGTGGTGGACGACAAGACAATCTGCCTAGGCGACAACAGTGCTTTCAGTATTAATGTGAACTATGGTACTTACGAAGGGAACTACATCTTACTCCAACACGGCAGCAACGGTTATCGCCTCGGCAAGACCGCTTATGATGATGACAAGCAGGAGGCCTACACGATATGGACTGAATATTATAACGATTATAGTAATGAAAACTATAACGAGGGCGATGATACCATGTGGTTTGGAACACGTAGTGGCAAGGAGTCGTTCATTGGCGCAGTAGATGAAGTCCGTCTATGGCAAGGCTCCCTTAGTGACAAGTCTATTTCCGACACCTACAACCGTTACCTGAGCGGCAATGAAAACGGACTGATGGCATACTACACCTTCGACAGCGGAGTGGGCGAATATGCGTTCGACAGCAGTCACCCTTCAGGCAACTGGAACAACCGTGACATGGAATTGCCTGAAAACAAGCCGATGATTACTTCCATCATCATACCAGAATCAAGTGTTCTGGCTTATCGTGGCATTACGGACAAGAACGGAGAATACACCATCAGCGGCGTTCCGTTCGAGGGTGAGGGTACTAACTGGCAAATCGTGCCTTCATACGGAGCACACGATTTCAGCCCAACCAGCACACGCAGGCTCGTAAGTACGAACACACTCGTTCATACAGGCATCGACTTCACCGACATAAGCAGTTTCAAGGTGAAGGGCAAGGTCTATTATGAAAGTACGAACTATCCTGTAGAGGGTTGCAATGTGCTGATTGACGGTTCGGCAGTGATGGAAGGCAGTAATGAATATAAAACGAACTTAGACGGAGAGTTTGAGGTGGATGTTGCAATCGGTACTCACACACTATCATTAAGTCTCGACAGCCACACGTTCACCGACAGTCTGACAATGTACTTTAACAAGGACGTACACGACCTGTGGTTCTACGACAACACAAGAGTCACCGTGGCAGGACGAATCTGTGGTGGCGAGGTGGAATATGCTAAGCCTCTCGGACTCGCTGCATCAAAGAACAACATCGGTAAGGCTCTCATCACACTGAAACCAAGTAACCAGAACTATTACCTGACTGCTGAGAACGACAAGAACAATCTCATAGTCAATCCATCGAAGAAGCCTATCACATACGAAAGTGCGTTGGCATACAATCCTCAGAACACGGCACACACGGGTCAGGCAAATGACGACGGAAGTATGGGCACGGCAAACAGAATCTACATCACGACCGACTCGCTCACAGGTGAGTTTGCAGTGAAGTTGCCGCCAATTCGATACGAGGTGGAGGACATCTACATCGCATCGGCTCCTGACAGCATCAACAAGAAACTCCGTGCAAGTCTCAGTTATCTCGATGCACGCAACACGAGCGAGGAATATACGGATTCAGTATGGAACGGTCAGGTTACCTCTGAAGGTCTTCAGGTCTTTGATTACTTCACTTACCAGTCGGAATTCAAGAGTATGATTCAGAACCCAGCCGAGTTCCTCGTATGGCAGGATGAAGACGACAAGTACTTCTTCGGGGAAGATTCTGTGGAATATTATAATAAGGAAGGAAAGTCTCTGGAATATTCAGTCTATGATAAGACAAACCACACATACCGCCTCAGTGGAATTGATGGTGGAACGACACGACCAATCTTCAATCAATTCCAGAGCTATGTCTTCAACATGAAGGCATTCCAACGCTATGTGAACTATGACAACAAGGCAGAAATCCTTGAAGATATCATGCCTTTGCCTAACAAGACTGTGACTATCAGTAACGAAATGGCTTACGAAAACACATGGCTTGTGGATCATGACGGCAAGACCAGTTTCGATGAGATTCCAGATATGGAAAGCCAACTCGACTCGCTGGGCAACGGAGTCTATAGATTCAAGGTAGGAGTGCCGAACACAACTGCACCATTTGAAGAGTCGATGACCATGATGCTCGACAACGGCATTGCCAAGTTCACTCTTACTGGAATAGTGCTCGGAGCTGTTCAGAACGGCAATTCGTTCATCACCGAAGGTCCTGACTGTGTGTCGATGATTCTTAGAGATCCTCCAGGCTCCAACTCGTTTGCTACCTGGAAGGCAGGTTCATCAGTTACAACAGGATATTCGAGATCAAAATCTTCTGACAAAGGCGATGGAGTTAACTCAACTGTAAGAGTTGGTTATGCTCCATTATGTGGGACTGAAAAAGATTTCTGGAAAGGCTCATATGGATTTATGGCAGAAGAGTCACAAAAGCATATCACGATGGATGGTGATTGTGATGTCAATGGTGGTTGGACAACAACTATTACCACCACTCAAGACATCAGTACTAGTTCGGCTCCTGAATTTGACGGACCTGATGCCGACCTGTTCATCGGAACTTCAATGAACTCCGTCACTGGCGAAGGCCTGCAAGTTCATCTTGCTGACGATGCCGGAGTAAAGAAAATTAAACTGCGTAACGTGCAGACAGAAGGATTCAGATTCAATACTTCATTTGCATATACTCGGTATCAAATCAAAACTACGGTAATTCCAAATATCCTTGCCAAACGTCGCGCCCTCATCGAGAACCCAGAAAATGTAAATCGTAAAGATAGCCTAATACACTTCATCCCAGCAGTCGATTTCTCAACATGGGAACAATATACAGATGCAGAGAAAGACGCATTGCTCGATAAGGGATTCAATAATGGTTACAAAGCTATAGCGGTAAAGGAAGGAGATTATGTGGACTCAGTCCTAGTGTTTACAGACTGGGCTAACGATTGGAAAAATAGACTTCGCAATAATGAAGCTGCTAAAGTAGAGGCTTTCAGTGGCAACAACCTGATTGCCAACTATACTTTCGATGCAGGCAGCGCCCAGTCGTTCTCGACAACTGTAAGCAATTCAAATGTTGACAAGGATCATACTGAAACCTCAACTACAAAGGATGAAGTACACTTTGGTGGACATATCTATGGAGGTCCTTTTGGAGATGCATTAATTCAGTGGTGCCGCGATGATTATTCCACTACTACGACTCGCAACTACCAGACTTCTTCCAATCAGGAAGTTTTCGGGTTTACGCTGAAGGAAAACGGAGTTCACGACATCATCACCGTAGATCGTTTGAAAGCCCCTGACGGATTCTCCGACATTTTCCACACTCGTGCCGGACAGACAAGCGGATACTGGGAACCTCAGCATGTGACAGAATATTATCAGTCTGGCACCGAAATAATGGCACCGACTCAGAAGGTATTCAAGCCTCGTCTTGAACTGGTTAATCCTGAACAGGCTATAATGAGCATACGCCGAGGCACTACGGCTACGGTTCAGTTCCGACTCATCAACGATTCAGAGACTGAGACCAGCGGTGCTTATAAGTTTAGTTTCCTGACCAACGAAAACCCTAACGGTGCTGTGGTAATGATAAACGGACAGCCATTGAGCACAGGTGCAGTAATATGGATAAACTATGGTACGCCAGTAATTGCCACGGTGAACATCAGTGAGCCTGAAAATCCGGTTGGTGACGAATACGAACTTGATTTCTACCTCGTGGACAACACTCAGGCTGGAGTTGTCGGTCCTATCAACTGGTACCCTTCAACATCAACAGTCAAGCTGAAGTTCATGAAGTCGTCAAGCGAGATCAACTTGTCGGCAGACAAGCTGGTCATCAACAGCGACATGATGAGCCGTAACGACGGAAAGGTGGAACTCACGCTGTCGGGCTACGACACCAAGATGGAAAACCTCAAGTATATTGAGCTCCAGCAATGGAACGGAACTAAATATATATCTCTCGGAGACTCTGCCCGATGGGTGAAGGAAAAGGACAAAGAAATGCCTTCGACAGTCACTTTCACCATCGACATGTCGGATGTCAATACATACCCTGACGGAGAATATATGTTCCGAGCACGCACAGTAAGCGACTACGGCAGTGGCGAGGTAGAGGCATTCTCACCAGAAGAGATTACAATAATAAAGGATACGTCAGCACCTCAGCCTATAGGCAACTTGATGCCGACAAGAGGCGTACTCACTAATGACAACGAGATTGCAGTGGAATTCAACGAGGATATCGACGGCGACATCAGAAAACACACCAACGTGGAACTCTATGGTGAATTGCTGGAGAACGCATCAGCAAGAGGTGTGTCTGTTTACTTCAACGGAGAAAACGACCAAGTATCTACTGATGTTCCTATTACACCACTGCAAATTGGATCAGCTCGCAGTTTCAACCTCTGGCTCAAATGGATGGGCGGCGAAGGAACCATTCTTTCACTCGGAACAAGTTCTAACAGCAACAGATTCGGTGTGGACGAAGAGGGACATTTGGTCATCTACAGTAACTACAACACTATTGTCAGCAAGAATGTATTCGAAAAGGGCAAATGGGCATTCCTTTCGCTCGTGGCTGATGCAACCAACACGTCCATGCCGACATCAATCACAGCCAGCTACATCCTGGAAGACGGAAAGAACGTGGTATGGCTTTTTGGCGATAAGGATGGAGGCGAACATCTCAACGGAGCAACAACACCTGCAGCTTCGTTCATTCTCGGAAACGGATTCCACGGCTATATGCAGGATTTAAGTATGTGGGACGGAGTGAGAGATATGGAAACTTCGAACAACGAGAAGTCACTCAAGAAGACGCGCTACACACCAAACTTGATGGCTTACTGGCCTCTCAACGAAGGTAGTGGAAAGACAGCGAAGGACGCGGTGTCGGAACAGAACATGTACCTGTCATCAGAAACTATGTGGAGCATCGACAACAAGAACTACGCAATGCGACTCGACAAGGGACAGAAGGCACAACTCGTCTTCTCGAATGTAAATACGAACTATGATCAAGACTATCTGCTGCAACTCTGGTTCAATGCTGACGAAAACATCAACAACACGGGCTCTGCAGAAGTCGACACTCTCTTGAGTTATCCTAATGGCAACACGAGCTTCGTGATTCCAAGAAATTCAGGTAAACTCGTTCTGGTTTGCAAGAAAGACTCTGTAGTGCTCAGCGACCAGAGAATCGCAGACGGTCATTGGCACCAGTTGTCGCTTATGGTCAAGAAGAGCGAAAACGGAAATGCTGTGGTATATCTCGACGGTGACAATGTGGGACAGATTTCTGCAGGGAAGGTGGATATGATGCAAGGTGTGCTCTTCCTCGGTGACACGAAGGACTTCAGCGGATACTTCGATGAAATCCGCATATGGAACGGACTGCAGAACTCACAGGCTATCAGCGAGAATCTCACGAACCGTTACAGCACTACCGACTGTCCTATAGCCGCTTACTTCCCGTTTGAGGTAAGTGGAATGAACCAGGCCGTAGACTTCACCCTCAGCAACTATGGAAACATGAAGGCTGACGGTGATACCGTAAGACTTGTGGTTACTGACCCTAACGTACCACTCGGACAGTTGGTTATCACTCAGGAAACAGAAGTCGTTCCACCACTCAAGAACGCTCCTACGCTCGTCACGCGTGACTTCTCTATTGTCAGTTCAGAGAGGAAGATACGACTCAACCTCAGTGAGAAAGAAGTACAAGAAATTCAGGGTACTACCGTCACGGCACTCGTGCGCGGACTTCGTGACAAGGCCGGTAACACGATACAAGACATCAGATGGTCGTTCCTCGTAGAAATGAATGACATTGACTGGAATGGCTTGTACACAGTGGACTACGATAAAGAACTCTATGGAGGTAACATTGGTTTTGTAGATATCATCAACAACACAGGCATAGAGCAGAACTGGCGTATCGAAGGGGCACCTGACTGGATGGAACTGAGCCATTACAGTGGTATTCTCAAAGCAAGAGAAGAGTTTACAATCGATATTTGGGCCAAGGATAACATTCCTATCGGCACCAACAGCGGTATGCTCACTCTGATTGACGACAAGGGCATCTGCCATAAGTTGTATTACTCAATCAACAACATCCCTAACAGCCCGAACTGGGAGGTTGGTTCCCAATATTCTCAGGTGATGACTGTGACAGGACAAGTTCGTGTAGACAATGTCATCCAGGAAAACAGTTACAGCAAACTCGCCGCATTCAATCAGTCTGGCGAATGTGTTGGCGTGGCATCACCACAATATCTGCGCGAAAAGAACTCATATTACTACACTATGATGGTCTATGGCGACGAGTCGTACATCGGAAAGGAATTGTCATTCAAGTTCTATGATGCCCAAACAGGTACTTACTACGCATCTGTCGAGCCAGACGAACTTATCGTGTTCGGTGGTGACTATGCAAAATACGGCAGTATTGAGGATCCTGTTTATTGGGACACTACAGGAAAGATAGAGCAGATCATTGATATCAATGATGGTTGGAACTGGATATCATTCAATGTCCAGGAATCAGACTCTATCAGCAATGTCTTCAAGAATGATCAGGCTCTGATTTATGAAGAGGTGAAGGACAAAAACAACTTTGCACGCTACTACAACGGCAAGTGGGAATTCGACGAAGATTTCGGAACGGTTACTCACGGACGTATGTACAAGGTCAAGGCCACAATACCTGCGAAGATTTCTCGCATAGGTAAGCCTGCAAATCTTCTTGGAACGCGAATTAGAATTGTACCAATGACAAACGGCAATCCTGGATGGTCGTGGATTGGTGCAAATGTCACTACGAACATGGCTCTCACCACTGCTTTCGGAGGACTGACTTCTGCACCAAAGGTGGGCGACATCATAAAGAACTTTACTCAATATGCAGAATACACATCGAGCGGATGGATGGGCGAACTCAACACTATCATTCCAGGAAAGGGCTACATGTATATGTCGAACGATGATACAGAGAAATATCTTATCTATCCAAATTCTCTTGCCTACACTCCTAAGTCGAGTGCCGTACGTCTTGCAGCCAACCAGAATGATGACGACCTCTATGCTGAGTATGCCGGTACGGCAACAGTGATAGCAGCAGTTGAGTCCGACGGAGAACGTATGGGCGGATGCAGAATCTATGCAACCGATTCTGAAGGAAATGTTCATGGATGCAAGGTCGTGTCGGATAGGAACGGCTACCATCTCGCATACCTCGTAGTTCATGGCAATGAACCTCAGAACATTCAGTTTAAGGTGGTGTTCGGAGAAGACGACGATGCACAGACATTCGAGTCGACAACTACCCTCGACTACTTCGACGGACTTTCACTTGGCACGAGCGACGAACCGTTCATCATCAGCATCTCAGGTGCAAGTGCAATCAGGGGAATCAATGCTGACAACGAAGTCGACACACTCTACGACCTCTCAGGTCGTCCTGTCTCAAAGAAATCAATAATCAATCGAGGCGTTTACATCAAGAAAAACAAGAAACACTTAATTAAGTAATGAAAAAGGTTATTATATCTATTCTTCTCAGTGTCTGCTCTGCAACCTATGTTTGGGCAGACACCAGTGAGAGTGTTACATGGGACCTTTCAAATCTTAAAGGTAATTTCGTCAATTCTGAAATCTCCGCAATGGAGAACAGTACAAAAAAACTTACAATCGTAAGCGGAGAATTTAAGAATTTTGACTATAAATATGGTTCCAGTACGGGCTATACGGCAGATGCTGTCATTCACGTTCCGGTGTTCTCGACATCTGATAAGATTACAATCACTTGTCATTATACTTGTTATATGAATGTCTCTTGCTGCAAAGAAGATGATAAGTTATGGTCGGATGGACACGAATACGATGATGAACCATTTTCCAAAACCTTTACAGCACAACAAGATGATGTGGATAAGGGTTATGTTGCCATAGAATGTAAGGAAAACGGTTTAGGATGGGGATCATTCTTCATATCTATCAAAGCGACATACTTTACTCACAACAACATCTCCAAGATCTTTACTTCAGTCCAGCAGAATGGTGCGAAGATAGAAACACTGGGTACAGCAGCCTTCGACTTGACGGATAACCCTACTGTGGAGTTTGTTGATGGCAAGGCAGTAATGAAGATTGGCGACAACACGGTTGCTGTTCTGCCAATGGACAATGGCGGTCAGCTTGTTGTTGATTTCACTACATCCCTTGCTGAAGACGAACTGAATAAGGTAAGCAAGACTGTCACTGAAGCTGGCTACGCTACTATCTACAGTCCTTTCCAGTTGCAGGTTCCTGCAAGCGGTGTAGAGGTATACGCTCCTACTTACGACAGCGAGAACCATGTGCTCAAGTGCAATGAAAGCACAAAGGTGAATGAAGAAATACTCCCTGCTGGTGCCGGCCTATTGCTGAAGAACGCTGGCACGGTGGACTTTGCAATCTCTGCAGGAACAGCAACAGCAGTAAGCAAGGGCGACTTGTCAGGTTCTGCACTCACTATTCCAACTTCAAGTGTGGCAGTAGAGAGTGGAAATGCAATCTATACACTCGGACATCCAAAGCAAAACAAGGATTTGTTTGGCTTCTTCAAGTACTCAGGTGAAAACCTCAATGCAGGTGTTGCATACCTTATCGCACCAGCAGCAGGCAGCGCTGCAAAGGAAGAAGGCGTAATGCTTTCATTCGGTGACGACTCAAACGCAATCGAAAGTATCGCAACAATGACTAATAGTGTAGCTGGTAAGTTTATCGAGAACGGCCGCGTGGTAATCATGAAGGCTGGTCACAAGTTT
>JAUNQM010000288.1 GCA_030536165.1 Prevotellaceae bacterium
TGATACACCTATACATGATATAACGCTATAACTGGTAAGAATGTATATTCTTGTTTATGGCTATAAGGTTATACAAGTGATAACCCTATACCAGATGGATGTGTATATGACTATAGGCTTATATTCTTCCATAGGGTATAGGTCTGTCATAGTTATATGGCTATACAAAAAGTGCAGACAAGGAACCAGGAATTTGTTCTATGTCTGCACGGACAGAAAAGAAACGTGTGTGTAAATCAAAAAAGGTCATCCGAAGATCGTACTGGGTCAATCTGGATAGGACCGTTCTTCTTCTCGTACTTGGCAATGCACTTTGAAAACATGCTCTCGACAACAGCTCTGACAGTCATGTGCTCCTTCCAAGCGATGGCTCTAACCTTAGCAATCATGTTAGAATCACAAAGACAAGAGAAGTGACCACCTTCGTTGGAGGTACCAGAATCAGCAGAATCCTTCTTCTTGCGTCCTCGCTTGCGGATAGGCAGCACAGCTTCAGTAGGAGTTTCAACGGTTTCCTTCTCAGGCCCCACTTGACTCTCATCTGGCTTCTGCTCCACAGGTTGTGGAGTGATTTCCGCATTGTTGGGAGCGACATTCCTAGGCTCGGCAATCGCCTCCTGGTTCTCTGGGAACAAACCCATGAACCCTTGATTGTTCTCAGCAAAGTTTGGCATCAGTCAACACCTCCTTTCTCCAACTCTTCAATGATTGGCTTAAATGGAAACTTGACAGCATTTATCTGATAAGAAGTCAGAGGAATAAGCGTGTTGTACTCCGCAACGATTACACTGCGCTTGATTCTCGCTGTAAGTATTCCGTACGGCTTCAACTGCTCCGTAGCATCCTCTCGGAGTACCTTTACACCAGGTCTGCCTTCCTCAATACCAGAGATGTTGTTAGGAATGAAGAACATCTGTGCCCTAAACCTTGCCTTGAACATTTCGGCAAACTTGAAGGTCGCTTTCATCACATCATAGTAATAATGTGTTGGAACGACTGCAATGTCTGCCATAGAGTAGATAGCACCGAGATTCGGATCAATGATATTCCCCGGACAGTCTATGATGATGTCGCATGACAGTTTCTTCAGGTTTGTCAATGCAGTGGCAACCTCATCCCTTGACATACCAGTGAATGCCTTTATCTGCCATGGCATTGGAGCATTAGGGTGGTTCTGTAAGTCAAGTTGACGATGGTCATACAATGACTGCTGAATATCTGCATCAACGACAGCAACAGGTCTGCCACTCTGTGAAAGGTAGGTAGCAAAGAAACTGCACAGAGTTGTCTTCCCGACGCCACCTTTGACATTTGTGAACAAAATTATCTTTCCCATTGTGTTACAAATAGTTAGTTGATTAGTTGGTAAACAAGTTCATTATCACTCGAAAGGTTAGGAATAACCTTCTCGCCACACTGCCAGCCAAGCAGACACTTGATGTCTGTGACGGACGAAACATTGCCGGTTTCAACCTTGACAAGTCCTTCATCCTCCAACTCTTTGAGGAATCGGGTAACGGTACTGCGGTTACAATTCCATTCCTTGCCAAGTTCTGAATGCGAAGCACCTACCTGACCAGTCTTGACGCTGTAGCCGATGTTACGCTTTGTCTGCGTGCCATCGGTTTCTGCGGCATGACGGAGTAGTGAGGCGAAGCGGTACATCCTCTGTGTCGGCTTCAAGTCTTTGATAAGGTTATCTATGTCTCGAAACGACAGGGAGAGGATGAGCCGTGTTTCTGATTGAGAGTTCTCCATATACATTAGTATGTCTATGCACGAGGAGTATTGAGTTCTCTCAGCTTCAGTTCTGCTTCTGCCTGAGTAGTCTCACTGGACTTCACCTTGTTCGAGCGAGCCCAGTTCAAGAGGCTCTCCTTCTCGAAGAAGATGAGCTTACCCTCAGGCTTGAAGAAGTCGATCTTGCCTGCATGGGTCATCTTGTAGAGCATACTGCGAGAGATACCCAAGTAGATGGATGCCTCTTCAAGGTTAAGTACTGGCTTTGACTGGTAGCAAAGCGATTCGAGCGAGTCAACTCGCTTCTGGAGCTCAGCGATCTTACGCTCCTGCTCCAAGTAGTGATTGAGTTCAGTCATATAAAATCTTGTTTTTAGTTGTTCAACATGTTTTACCCTTGGATGGGCGAATCGTCCTGTCAGGTGCGTATCATATATTAGTATGACCTTCACCGGCTTTCCGATTTTGATACAAAGTTACCTCTGCATCTGCCGTTATCCCGAAATTCGTTCTCAAAAACTGCATTTTAGAACCAATTTTTATAGGGTTGGTACCATTTCGATATGCAAATAGAACCAAAAAACAGAGATCGCCCCTTTTTGCACCAGGCACAGTGAGCAAGTGAGTCTGTGCAGGTGTTGTATAGACGTATATGTTTTCAAGTACTACCATAGTATCTATATCGTACCAAATGCTTCTCGGTGTTTCCGATTTGCGCTGCAAAATTATATATTTTCATTTATATGACCAAATGCCTAAATTGTTGCTGATTAGTGATTTAGTGGACGATTATCTGGTCAGTGGTATAGTCGTACAAGTGGCATCAGTTTACCTAAACCGCTGGATAATTATGTGGCACAACATCTGGTCAGTGCAACATTAAACAGACTTCCTAACGAGTTGACTTTGGTTGAAATGGATATTCGAAGAAGTGGCAAATGATGTGGAATGTGCAGTGGACAGCACATTAACAGTTATCTGGTCAGTGGTACAGTTAAACATCTGGTCAGTCATGTGGTCAATAATGCTCATAAACCGCTGATTTGCAGAGATGTAGATTTAACAAAGTTTAATTATCATACCTGTGTCGAGTATGATTTTTTGGGCATTTTCTTGACAAAATCTGCTTATTCATCATTGTGCCTGATAGTACAGATACGACAACTATCCAGCAACAGTATCTTTGTTATCCGAAGATACCATTGTTGGTACAAACCGAGGAAAAATTGACTGCAAATGAAAGATTTAGGGGATTCCCTTCGTTTGTCTCGCAATAATTGTGTA
>JAUNQM010000039.1 GCA_030536165.1 Prevotellaceae bacterium
GGCGTTGGCTATACTCTTGAGCAGTATTGTCTTACCTGTCTTTGGCTGTGCTACGATGAGTGCACGCTGTCCCTTACCGATTGGCGAGAAGAGATCGACGATGCGCACGCTGAGGTCGTCGATTCCGTCGCCCTTGCAGAGCATGAACTTCTCGTCTGGGAAGAGAGGTGTAAGGTGTTCGAATGCTACGCGGTCGCGCACTTCATTAGGTGTGCGTCCGTTAATTTTGTTTATGCTTGCAAGTGCGAAATACTTTTCTCCGTCGTTTGCAGGGCGTATAAACCCATCAACCACGTCGCCCGTCTTGAGTCCAAAGTTCTTGATAAACTGGTTTGGCACATACACATCGTCAGGTGAGCTCAAGTAGTTGTAGTCGCTTGAGCGCAGGAATCCGTAGCCGTCAGGGAGCACTTCGAGCACACCATTGACCGTTATCAGATTTGAGAAATCGTAATCGACTTCCTCATCCGCTATCTCGTCTTCTGCATCATAGGCTGGTGCTACTGGTGCAACAGGCTCTTGTGCAGCGATATTTGGATAGGTCGGATTATCGAATATGTCTTTCGACTGAATTGCATTGTCGTCTTTTATAGGCAGGTCGCGCACGATAATGAAGTCGGTTCCATCGCCTGGGTCGCCTTCCCACACAGCATCCGGATTCGGTTCTGCCTCCACAGTCTTCTCATCGCCAGCATTTTCTGCGCGCGAAGACTTGTTGTGCTCGTCCATTTTCTGTGCCAACTGCTTCAGCATTTCTTCCGTAGGCTCTTCATTGGCCTCAGCTTTTGCTGGCTCTGGCGAATTATTGTCAAATTGGAAATCAAACAGGCTTGGAATAGTTTTTCCTTCCTTCTTTGCTGCCTCCTCGGCTGCTATTCTTGCAAGTTCTGCCTTCGATTTTCTGCCGCGTTTCTTCTTTGGAGCTTCCGCGACAGGTGCTTCAACAACCTCTGCTATAGGTTCAGGCTTCACTTCTGGAGCCTTTGTGAGTGTGTTTTCCACCTTTGGTTCAACAACTTTCTCGGCAGTTTTTTCTTCCTTGACTGGTGCTGGCTGTGCTTTAGCGTCGTTCTTCTTCTCCACATTTCTTGCACCGCCCTTTGTTGTAAAGACCTTAACTTCAGCCGTGTTTATTCTTGCTCTTTTGCGTGGTTGCTTCTCTGGTTCGGCCATGTGTACCTCTGCCTGACGGTCGAGAATGGCATAAATCTTCTCCTCCTTGAGCTCGTTTGACTTGAATTTAATGTCAAACTGCTGCGCAATCTCGTTCAGCTCGGCTACAGTTTTAGCCTCTAATTCTGATTTGCTATACATAATAATATGTGTATGATAAAAATGTTCTCGAAAAATAAGAATCCTGGGGGATCGATGTTTCAAACCTGAAACATTTTCCTTAAGACGCTGCAAAATTACAAACTTTATTTCGTTCCACCAAATTTTACATGGTGTTTTTCAGGACTATTTCGTTTTTTTTGCTCATATTTGCAACGTCGGAGCAAAACACCGCCGAAATGTAGGCGAAAAACAAACGGCAAACACCCTTCAATGCATGATTATCGACACGAAGCCAATGCGAGCCCTTCACACCTTAGGTGTTTCAGCTGCAACACCTAAGGTGTGAGGGGTGGTAACACCTAAGGAGTGACACGGTTTACACCTAAGGTGTGAAGGGCTGAAAAAAGGGATAACTTTTAATTACCAATTGCATCCCCGGCGTCCCTCGCGCGCGTATATATAATAAGGTGTACGGTCAGGCTGTTCGACCTCGGCGAAAACCGAGTGAACGATGGCTGTCCTAAACTCCAAAGTTTACGATTCATATTACTTTTTTGCCTGCAATATTTTGCAGTATGGTTTTTTTTCTGTATTTTTGCAGCAAAGTAACAAATAATCAAATTATATAAAATGAATACAGAGACAGAATTCCTCTGTGGCCTGAAAAGAGAAGACTTTCAGACCACTATCAACGGCAAGCAGACAGACTTGTTCGTACTTAAAAACAGTAAGGGTAACGAGGTAGCACTCACGAACTATGGTGGTGCTATAGTAGCAATAATGGTTCCTGACAGGAATGGAAACATTGCGAATGTGATTCAGGGCCATGACAATATTCAGGACGTAATAGCAAGTCCAGAGCCTTATCTCTCTACACTTATCGGTCGTTTTGGCAACCGCATCGCCGGCGGACGCTTCACCCTCAATGGCAAGGAGTATCAGCTGACACAGAATGAGGGCGACACTTGTCTGCACGGTGGTCCTACAGGTTTCCACAAAAGAGTGTGGGATGCATATCCTATGAGTGCTAACAGCATCGCACTCACCTACACTGCTGCATACGGCGAAGAGAGCTTCACGGGCGAACTGAAGGTGGCTGTAGAGTTTACTTTCAACGACAACGATGAACTTATCATTGAATATATTGCCACAACAAACAAGAGAACTATCCTCAACCTCACTCATCACGGATACTTCTCTTTGGCAGGCATCGCAAACCCTACGCCTACTATTGAAAACCTGCAGTGCGAGATAAACGCTGACTTCTACTTGCCTATCGACGCAAAGAGCATTCCTACTGGCGAGATTCTTAAGGTAGAAGGTACTCCATTCGACTTCCGTAAGGCAAAGGCTATCGGACAAGATATCGATGCTGACAACGAGCAGATTAAGTTCGGCGCTGGCTACGACCATTGCTTCGTGCTCAACAAGAAGGAAGAAGGCGAACTCAGCTTTGCAGCTAAGATAGTAGAACCTGTAAGCGGACGCACTATGAAGGTCTATACTACAGAGCCAGGCGTACAGATGTACACCGACAACTGGGCAAACGGATACCCAGGTCAGCACGGTGCAACATTCCCACGTCGCAGCGCAGTATGCTTCGAGTGCCAGCACTTCCCTGACAGCCCTAACCGTCCATACTTCCCATCAGTAGTATTGAAGCCAGGCAGGAAATATTCGCAGAAGACCATCTACGCTTTTGGCGTTGAATAGTTTCAAGTTCCTATAGCAACTATAACATACCCCAACAATAATGTTAGACATAGAACAAGTAAGAAGCCGCTTCATCAAGCATTTTGATGGCAAGACCGGCAACATATACGCTTCGCCTGGACGAGTAAACCTCATTGGCGAGCACACCGACTATAATGGTGGATTCGTAATGCCAGGCGCAATAGACAAGGTGCTCATGGCTGAAATCCGCCCAAATGGCACAAACAAAGTGATGTGCTACTCTATCGACCAGAAAGACCGCGTTGAATTCGATGTTGACGACCCTGTAGGTCCACGTACCAGCTGGGCACGCTACATCTATGGCGTAGTTCAGGAAATGAGAAAGCGCGGAGTCGATGTCAAGGGCTTCCACACAGCCTTTGCAGGAGACGTGCCATTAGGTGCAGGCATGTCGTCATCGGCAGCACTCGAAAGTTGCTTCGCATTCGCCATCAACGATTTGTTTGGCGACAACAAGATTGAGAAATTCGACCTTGCACTTGTTGGTCAGGCTACAGAGCACAACTACTGTGGCGTGAACTGCGGCATCATGGATCAGTTTGCAAGCGTATTCGGCAAGAAAGACCATCTTATGCGTCTCGACTGCCGTAGTATGGAATATGAGTATTTGCCTTTTAATCCTGTAGGATATAAAGTCGTGCTGCTCGACTCATTGGTAAAGCACGAACTTGCATCGTCAGCATACAACGACCGCCGCAAGAGTTGCGAGAATGTAGTTGCTGCCGTACAGGCTAAATATCCTGAGAAGGATGTCAAGTTGCTGCGCGACGTTACATGGGACATGCTCAACGACGTTAAGGGCGACGTGAGCGAGGAAGACTACAAGCGTGCATCGTTCTTCGTAGGCGAGACTGACCGCGTCATGGCTGTCAGCGAGGCTCTCAAGAACGGCGACTATGAGAAAGTCGGCGAGATGATGTATGCAACCCATACAGCACTGAGCAAGGAGTATGAGGTATCGTGCGAAGAACTCGACTTCCTCAACGACATTGCTAAAGAAAACGGAGTCACGGGCTCACGAATCATGGGCGGTGGATTCGGTGGATGCACTATCAACCTTGTAAAGGAAGAACTGTATGAGAAATTCATTGCCGATGCTCAGCAGAAGTATCTTGCGAAGTACGGCAAGCGACCAAAAGTTTACGATGTAATCATTTCAGACGGTGCTCACAAGGTTTGCTAAAATAATCATCGAAGCTATAGTGCTTACAACTATAGCTTCTTTTCTTTCATGCGTAGGCAACAGAACCGACGCCAATCAGGCATGGATTGACTCCGACTCTGTGGCATCAGCAAAGATGGACTCACTCGAAGCTTTGCTCGACAGCACTATGCCGCAAGGCGCAGACGAATTGTTCAACGACTTCTTCTTCAACTTTGCAGGCAACAAACGACTGCAGCGGCAACGTATGACCATCGACAACTCGAATTGGTCGTATAACCCATTCTTCATGGAACAAGGCTACTATACGCCTATCTTCGATAACGCCGACCAGATATACCTGCAAAACGACACGAATGTCACTAAAGCAATCGTGGAAAAGATATACCTTGAGTTGAACAGCATCAAGCAATACACATTCCACAAACTGAAAGGCTATTGGATGCTGACCGACATCGACACAATGAAGATTGATGTAAGTGGCAACGGTTCGTTCCTGAAGTTCTACTACAAATTTGCCAACGACGAGAAGTTTCAGGCAAAGAGTCTTGCCGACCCAATCAAGTTCGTAGGACCAGACCCTGACAACGATTTCGACACGCTTGAGGGCGAGATTATGCCAGAAACGTGGAGAGCCTTTTGCCCAGAACTACCAAAAGACGTCATATATAATATAATATATGATGACGCAAATTGCAGTCCTACCAGCAGCAAGATATTTATCATCAACGGCATTGCCAATGGACTTGAGATAAGACTCTACTTCGAGAAGGACAAGAAGAAAGGCTGGAAACTCGTAAAACTTGAGCAATAGAATTGTATATTTGCCAAATACAAATTTACAATTTACACTTTACAACTTACAAAGTACAATGATTAAACTTTCCAACATAAGCCTCCTGCCATATAACACTTTCGGCATCGATGTAAATTGCAAGACTTTCATCGAATATGAGTCGCTCGACGAGCTGACGAGCATAATAGATGACCTCGACGAGCCGTATCTACACATCGGTCAAGGCAGCAATCTTCTTTTCACCAAAGACTTTGAAGGTACTATCCTCCACTCTGCAATCAAAGGTATAGAGGTTGTATATGAAAGTGGAGATGAAGCTATAATCGAGGTGGGAAGCGGTGAGACGTGGGATGATGTCGTTGCCTTCTGCGTAACTCATGGGTACTATGGAGCAGAGAACCTGAGTCTCATACCTGGCGAGATGGGTGCGGCTGCTGTGCAGAATATCGGGGCTTATGGAGCCGAGGTAAAAGACATCATTGAAACCGTATTCCTTGTTCACAAGCCTACAGGCCGCCTGATGAAGATGCATGCCAACGAGTGCAAATACGCGTACCGCTCAAGCATTTTCAAGAAAGAGTTGAAAGGACAATGCTTTGTATATAAGGTAGCACTAAAACTAAGCAAGACATTCACTCCGCACCTTGAATACGGAGGATTACTTGCTTACATCATGAAGAAGAGCATCCCGCTCACAAAACTCACAGCAGAGTTTTTACGTGAGACCATAATCGAGATTCGCAACTCCAAGCTCCCTGATCCAAAAGTCATCGGCAACGCAGGTAGTTTCTTCATGAATCCAATAGTCGATACAGAAACCTTCGACCGACTCTTGGCAGAATATCCGACCATGCCTCACTACAAAGCAGATGGCGGCATAAAGATTCCTGCAGGATGGATGATCGAACAATGCGGATGGAAGCAGAAAAGCACAGAGAAAGCAGGAGTCTATGAGCATCAAGCCCTTGTGCTAATAAACAAAGGTGGGGCATCAGGTGCAGATGTCCTCAGCCTTTGCAACGCCATAATTAAAGACGTAAAAGACCGTTTCGGAGTCGAGATACATCCTGAGGTGAATATTATATAAGTTGTAAAGTGTAAAGTGTAAGTTTACATTTTACCCATTGCGGCTTTCTTTTGTTTCCAATATTTCGACTCACCAAACTTAAAGCCGAAGCAAAGCTCTGCCGACCAATATAGCTTATCACTCTTTATTGGGAGCGAGCCGTTGCGATAACGGTAATAGTTGATACTTCCACGCGCTCCGCCAAAGAGTCTGTCATTATTCCACATCAACGAAAGCCTGCCAACAGCATCAATATCAACTATCGTTCCGCTATAGCCATACAGTTCAGGCACGGTAAATGCTGAAGGTTCTTCTCCAAATTCTTCATTAAGTTGCTTTATTGTTTCATGAAAGCTATCATTATTTCCTGACAAATGTTTCACTCCCACGCCCAACGTAGCTGAAGCCCCGACGAGGAAGTTGCGTGCAGGAACCCAGTTGTAGGCATACCCACCCCATAAAGTATAATCATCAAACCTCATACATGTGCATAGGGTTGAATGCTTCATTGTCTCGTTGTATTTGTCGAAATATTCAGCAAGTCCCAAGTCATCTTCCGACATCATCAACATTAATGCAGTTGCCATCGAAAACAGATACATCGAACTCTCTATCTTCTGATGCGTATATCCGACACCTGCAAGTGGACTTCCTGCAGATATCTTCTGCCGAGCACTTTTCGACCATGCTGCAGGATAAGAGAAACGCTTGTTATTAAATACGTAATACAGATTCGCACCTACCGTGGTTGTCTTTATGAGGCTGCCCGAAATATCCTCGCTGTTTGACAAGTCCTTAAAAGCATCTGAAAGAGAATAGTTCGGATCGTCATACCCTGGAGTTCCTGGTTCAAAAGTTGGATTATACCCGAGAGGATAGTCCGGATGCATTTTCATCTTGGTGATGCTGTAGTCACCACCTGTGCGGCGATAAACGAGGTCGGCATTAAACTTCTGCGAGAATATACTTACCCCCAGTTCTTCTTTCTTTCGGTCAGGGTCAGTAATCTGATAATTGAAATCATAGCTTATGCCTCCTGATATAAACCGCCACCCGACGTTGATACCACCCTTGTTTGAAGTGTGGCTTTGCATGTCGATTGACACAGCATCAGCATTATCGATGCTTATGTATTCGCGTGAAATCTTGTTCTTCAGCATCACAGACCAGTCATAATGCGACTTCTCAACGTATGCAGAATCGACCTCAGTCATCATGGCCGCCAGTTTTTTCACAAACTCCGAATCAAAGATGTTCGCATTCACCTGCAAGGCAAACACCAGAAAAAGTAAAGATGATATGTATGCTCTGTTTATCATTTTTTTTGCGGTTATACGGTTTTGCGGTTTTCGAGATTTCGATGTTTCGAGGGGTAAATTTACAACCTACAACCAAAGAAATGATCCACAGGCCCATGGCCATTGCCTATTTTAAGATTCTTTGCAGCTTCTATTGCCTGCGAAATATACTCCTTAGCGGCCTTGGCAGCATCGTTGAGGTCAAGTCCTTGTGCAAGATATGATGCAAACGCCGACGAGAGCGTGCAGCCCGTTCCATGTGTATTACGCGAAATAATACGCAATGACTTCAGTTCTATTACAGCATCTTCCTCTGCATTATAGAAGACATCCACCACGCTTTCATCACTCAAATGCCCAGCCTTCATCATCACTGAAACCTTTCCGTTTACAGAAAGCATACGTGCAGCCTTGCGCAAATCTGCCTGACAAGTAATTCTCTCACCCGTTAGTATCTCCGCCTCAGGTATGTTCGGAGTGATAACTCGTGCTATTGGTATAAGTTCGTTCTTTAATGTCGCTATGGCCGATTCTTCAATGAGTCTGTGCCCTGACGTTGAAACCATAACAGGGTCGAGGACTATGTTGTTTCTGCCTTTTATACTTTCAGACACGACATGAACGACTTCAGCAGCATGGAGCATACCTATCTTTATTGCGTCTGCGCCAATATCGGTGAGCACGGCTTTGATTTGTGCTGCTATGATGTCGGTAGGTACAGGACAAACAGCCTCTACGCCTAATGTGTTCTGAACGGTCACAGCCGTAATAGCACTCGCAGCGTAACTGCCAGTTGCACTTATCGCCTTTATGTCGGCTTGTATTCCAGCTCCTCCCCCACTATCGCTACCGGCTATAGTCAAGACTTTAGGCAACTGGAGTGGTGTCATCGCCTCCACAGCTATCCCTCCCCCTACGGGGGGAAGGTTGAGGGGGGCTATCTCTTTTGCCGCGCGTCTTGGGTCATCGACACCCATGATTGCCGATACCACAGCCATGCCGTCCGTGCCTGTGGACATTACCTCTGCTGCCGTCTGCTGATTCATTCCGCCGATGCCAACAGTTGGGTGTAAGGACATTTCAACGGCCTTCTTTAATCCTTCAATGCCGAAAGGCTTTGCGGTATCCGTTTTAGTAGGCGTTGCAAATACAGGCGAGACACCAATGTAATCAACATCGAGTTTATTCGCTCGCTCTATGTCGGCAAAGCTCTCGACCGACAATCCAATAATCTTTCTCTTGCCCAAGAGTTTCCTTGCCATCTCGTACGGCATGTCGCTCTGCCCGATGTGCACACCATCAGCATCAACAGCAAGTGCCACATCTATTCTATCGTTGATAATCAAAGGCACGCCTATGCCGTGCAGGCGTGCTTTTAATCTCTGCGCAAGCTGAATAAAATCGTTTGTCGAGAGATTTTTTTCGCGGAGTTGTACCATTGTGACACCTCCAGCCACGGCTTCCATCACCACATCTTCCAGTTTCCTACCTCTCAGGAAACTACTATCCGTCACTAAGTATAATCGTAATTTATTTCTGTCCATAGAGATTATCCAAAAACATAGGAATGAAACTTCCTGTCCCCTTGCACTCTAAAGCAGCTTTCTCACCAGCCTTTCCCATAAGCGTCATTGCCTCAACTGCAGCATCGAATGCGACCTTGCCTTTTCCCATGAAGGCGGCACACAGTGCCGACGACACGCACCCTGTCGCAGTCACATCGGCCATCATCGGATGCCCGATGCGTAACCTCTCGGTTTGCTTGCCGTCAGTAATCACGTCCTCCTTGCCACTTTGCACCACCACGCAACCTAAATATGTGGCAAGAGCACGAGGTGTGAGGTTCAGGCCGAGCGAACTACATAATGCAGCTATTTCCGACTGGTTTCCTCGGATGATGCTTGGTTTATATGTTTTTATGAGTTCCGTGCACGTCTTTAGTCGTATCTCCGTCATGTTTACAGCCACAGGGTCGAGCACCCACGGTCGTTCTAAATCCCTTGCAGCAGCGACAGCAATCTTCATGGCATCAACCTGCTGACGGTCAATACAGCCAATATTCACCATCAAGGCATCACATTGAGCCACAAGTTCCCCCATCTCCTCAGGGCAGAACGACATAAGAGGCTCTGCCCCCACAGCGAGCAAAGCATTAGCGGTGAAGTTCATCGCCACATAGTTAGTTATGCAATGTACCAATGGTTTCATGTTCATTCTTTTGCTGTGCAAAGATACGATTTAGTGAGCGATTTACCAAATTTATTTGAGTAAATCCGAGCGTGAGTATCTAAAACCGTAGGTTAAAGTTAGTGCAAATCGAATACAATACAAAATGAAAAGCAAAGTTTTTCATTTTTATTGTTAAGATGCAGCCTAACTTGGGCGAAACCAAAGTTAGTGCAAGTTGAGTGAAATACAAAATAAAAATGCAAAAATAACAAACAACGAAGCTACTTGTCGTATATCATCAGTCATGTCGTTGCATTGCCTTCATTCACTTGACGCGTTAAGTCGAAAAAAGTTTTGAAAAACTTTTCCCGAGTATATGCGACGCGTAAAGCAACGAGAGTTGACGAGTAAGAAAACGGTTTACGTCAAGACATAAAAAAGCCCTTTATCCTTGACTTTGGGATTGCAAAGATAAAGGGCGATTATAAAGTTTCTATTGTATCAATTGAATGGCAGGAACCAGTTCTTTGGTTCGAGGAGGCTTACCTTTGGCTGCTTGTAGTCGAGCTTTGAGGCGAGCCACTTGCTGCCGTAGTTTGCACCGTACGTGCTGTCCTGGTTCTTATGACGTGCTATGCGGCAAAGGTCGTAGAAGCGTGAGCCTTCAAATGCGAACTCCATTGCATACTCGTCGCAGAGGAGGTCTTCGATGGCATTGATTGTGTCTGCCTTGCAATTCGTGATGTTCATATCAGGGAACTGCGCTGCGAGACGTGTCATCTTGTTGCCTACCTCTATCACCATCTGATAAGGCGAAAGCAATCCGCCCACAGCTCCACATCCGTGTCCGTGTATGCCTTGCATCTCATCTGCAGGGAAGCGGCTGACGTTCTCTGACGAGAGGAATGGGATTGTGGTCCTGAGCATGTTGTAAGTCTCTGGGGTGATGTATCGTGTTGAGTCGCCTGTGCCGTCAGCCACGTAATCAATCACCTTCTGCGAAAGGCCATCCTTCAAGATGCAGAATGCAGCGTCAGGATAGCCCATGCGGTTGAGTGCTTCTGCGAGGTGGAGATAGATGGTTGAGTTTCTATAGAGGATGATGTTTGCGTTGCGAACCTTAGGCACCCATACGAGGGTGGAGTCTTCTCCTTCTCCTGTAGAGAGTATATTAGCTCGTCCATCACCTATAGGGGCGCATACTGGTGTGCGCTGAACGGAAGTCTGATCCTTGAGACTATAATAGTAGAAGCCTGCGCTATCAGTAATAGCGTAGTAAGAATCAGATGGCTGTATCTGCAATTCACGCACTTGTGGGCATGAGCCTGAACGGTCGGTAGAATAGTAGTCGTAGCCGAATGCGAGTGGTATATCGGTCGTACAACCTCTGGTATAATTGACTGCCATTGGTATGTAAGTGACTACATCAAGAGGTGATGCGCTGCTTACGAAGATAGACGACCACTGGTTTCCACCACCAAACTCGGTTTGGTTCTTCTGATTATCATAGTCGCTTGGCATTTCGCTCCACCAGTGGCGACCGCGGGCCTGTGCCACAATCTTGTTTGTTGTGGTTGATATAGACTGCGCATTACGGAGATAGCGGAAATAAGACTCTGCTGCTTCCTTGTATTTTCCAACTTCGAGATACAGCTCGCCCATGATTACATCGACAGGAATGAAGCAAAGCGCAGGGTTTAAAGTCTTGCTCTGTCCCCAGTTAGTTGTACCTATGTTTATGGATGAAGTGCTGAATGTAGGCACCGAAAGACCTGCAAACGGCTTGAGGTTGGCAGTCTCGGCTTCAACAATCTGCTCAAGAGTGTATTCTGGGAAGTTGTTGTCGTCAATCTGCGAGATAGATGTGAGCGACTCTGTATAGTAAGGCACTCGCTCGTAGAGACGTCCTAACTGAAGATATGCCCACGCGCGGAAGGCAGCAATGGCTGCGTACTCGTTGATGACGACGTTGACAGCACCTGTGGTGAGCGTTGTATCGCGGTGTTCGAGATAGTAATTGCAGTTGTTGATTACCTTATAATATACGTATGCGCTATCATACTTATTCGTGCCTGTGGCTGAGAAGTCGGCAAGCTGGCGCAAGTTGTTATCGGTATATTGCTTGGTAGTCGATACCATATCGCCTCGCATCTCACCGATGAAGAAGTACTGGTCGGCAAGTTGCTGCATAGCCTGCATGACTCCGAAGGCATAGAACACAGAGTCTGTCTTTGTGTTCAGTTCAGGGTCGAAAACCTGACGGCTGCTCGACGTCTCAAGCATATCGGAACAAGAGCCAAGCAACATGGCAAATGCCAATGTAGCAATTGACAATTGACAATTGTTAATTGACAAATTAAACCACTTTTTCATAAATCTGGAAATCTGTATTTCTTTACTTTTATAAATCATAATCATTTCCTCCTTATTAAAGATTGATTTTTACTCCGACAGAGAAGCTACGGCTCTGAGGCAGGTTGCCACAATCAATGCCCTGATAGAGCACTCCGTTGCCTGCGCTGAACTCAGGGTCGCTGCCCTTATACTTGGTGATAGTGAAGAGGTTCTGTGCCTCGCCCC
>JAUNQM010000289.1 GCA_030536165.1 Prevotellaceae bacterium
TGATGGCGGATAGAGATATTCTGGCGCACTGGTTATCATGTCGGTGTCGTAGCGTACAAAATATTCAAACGACAGACCGATACGACCACCCCAGAATCCTAAATCGGTTGCAAGGTTATAGTCGTGTGTCTTTCCCCAAGTGAGGTTAGGGTTAGGATTACCTTGCAGCATAAGTCCTGGGCGGAAGTTGCCTCCAATGCTATAGCCATTGTTAGGGGTCTCAATGTAGGTCTTTAGATAAGAATAAGCGCTTGCAAGACCGTCATTACCTAACCAGCCTGTAGATGCACGCAACTTTACGTTTGAAATCACCTTTTGCTTCCAATCCTTGAAGAACTTCTCGTTTGAGAGCACCCAGGCAGCCGAGAATGATGGGAAGAATCCCCAACGATTGTCGGGTGAGAAATTATTGCTGCCATCGACGCGGAAACTGAATTCGAAGAAATACTTATCGTCGTAACCGTAGTTGGCACGTCCGATGAGCGATGCACGCTGATTCTTCGTCTCTGTGCCATATAGTTGTGCGGTCTGCACCGTTCCCATAATCTCAGGCACGATACCCTTGTCTTGGTTTTCACCTCGCATACTCAGGTTATGGGTACGCTGATAGTTTGCAATGAGCATACCACCTACGTTATGTTTCTCGTTGAAGGTACGATTGTAGTTGATGCCAAGTTCATAGAGCTGGCTGTCATAGAATGCGTCTTGCTGTTGGTAAGAGACCTTTGCCGCAGGATAGACGGTGTTAGGGTCTTCTGCGTATGTGTCAGTATCTGGGTCGTAAGTATAGAGGGTAACAGGTTTGCTGAAACGAGTCTCTATGCGGTTATTATCATCGAACGTGCCGCGCAGATAGGCATTCAGTCCTTTAACCCACGGAATATCCCATCGCAGAGTTGCATTGATGGTTCCCATCTTGCTCACGTCTTTTATGTATCCACCAAGTCCATTTATATTAATGAGGGCATTGCCGCCGTTGTCGCTTGAAAGGTAACCATTGGTAAACCTTGTTACCTGAAGCGGTGAATATGAGTATGCAGACTCTATTGTTGAATAGCTACTGTTGCGGGCATTTGAACGCGTGCCTGTGAAGTCGAGTGCAAAGGTGAGGTCTTTGTTGAGTTTCACATCAATCTTTGCCATGTAATTGAGTCGCTTTCTGCCAATGCCATTGTAGAGCCCTTTTGAATCGGCATAGCCAAACGAGAGATAATAGTTCACGGACTTTACTCCACCACTTGCGGAGACACTATGGGTTGTATTCCATCCAGTCTTATCGAGATAGTCGAGTATGTTTTCGTCGCCATACACATTCGGATTTGTATGGTTGCGGATTTGTTCCAGCTGTTCGTCTGAGAAAGGCACGATAGTGGTTGAAGGCGTATTCTCTACCGCACGGTTTCGAAGCAATGCGAATTCGTAGGCATTGAGGAAATTAGGAAGATGCGCTGCCTGCTGCAGATTGAATTGTCCACGATAGTTCACCTTCAGTTTCTGCTCGCCTTGTGAACGCTTGGTCTGGATGAGGATTACTCCGTTTGCTGCACGTGCACCATATACAGCCGACGCAGCAGCATCCTTCAATATAGTTACACTTTCAATATCGTCTGGGTTAAGGTCGGACATTCGAAGTTCTCCGTCGGAAGTATTTGTTCCGAAACGAGGCACACCATCAATCACGAGCAGTGGACTTTCGTTGATGCCTCGGATATGAATCGATGACTCTTTTGCAGTACTTGGGTCGCCAGTTGTCTGCATCACCTGCAAACCTGCAGCCTGACCTGACAATGCTTGGTCAAGATTCGATGTAGGTGCCATTAGCAAGTCCGCTGCCTTGATGGTCTCGACCGAACCTGTCAGAGAGTTTTTCTTTTGCACACCATAACCTACAACGACCAATTCGTCGAGGTGCTGGGCATCGTCCTTGAGCACGATGTTCACATTTGATTGTCCTTTGGCAATGTTTATTTCTGAGGTCTTGAACCCAATGCACGACACAACGAGTGTTGTCGCATTGTCATCTTTTGCTATGGAGAACATGCCGTCGATGTTGGTTATTGTGCCTGTCTTGGCGTCCTTCCATTTCACCTGTGCACCAATCATGGCTTCCCCGCCAGAGTCGGTCACTTTACCCTTGAGAATATTCTGTGCCTGCACAATAATCGAGCAGGAAAGTATTGTAAATATGAATAATAATCTTTTCATTGTTCTTGTCTTGCTCTAGGTTAACTAGTTTATCTAGATTTTCTAGATGGTACTATTTATTCGCCAAAGCTCTTTCTATTTGCAGTATCTCATAGTCGTAGAAGTCACGAGTAAGTCCTGTAGCCACAGTTCTGTATGTCTTGTACTTTGAAAGTACTGCTTTCAGCCTTCCCATCATGATTATCCCCATCTGTTGTTTTGAGAGTGAAGATGTGCCCATGTTGATTCTTGCAAAACTATCTTTACCAAACGAGCAGAATGATTCATCTGTTTCGTCATATATGCTGCTTGAAGCAGAAGTCGTTGCAGGTTTCTGCACCAGTCCTGAGTTATTCATCATAAATGTAATGGCGGCACTCTGTATCTGCTGTTCTGCGTCGTCAAGTTTTCCTCCGCTTGGCATCTTGAATATTGCTGTCGTGAGGTCGTCGAGGTAGCCGTCAAGTGAATAGTTGGCTGACGAATTAACTCTGTTGCCATCTTGTATGCGGTACAGTACGGTTGCATTCATCAGTCCGTTTACAACTTGTGTCCTGAGTTTCTGGTTCATGTCGTAATCTATCTGCAACTTATCCACCAGTCGGGCAGGTATCAGCCAACTGTCGCAGGTCCTCATTTGATTCAACAGCCAGTCCATTGCTCTTTTCGTCTCATATCTCGTAAAGTAGTTCTTCGCCTTGCTGCCTACTTCACCCTGCACCACTTCCTTGTAACGGATGCCTCCAATGTAAGGAAGGACATGCTTGATGTAGCGACCATATTGTTTCAGTATCTCGCGATACACATTGTCTATCTCGTC
>JAUNQM010000290.1 GCA_030536165.1 Prevotellaceae bacterium
TGAACCTTGAACTTTGAACCTTGCCCCTTGAACTACCTCAAACACCTCACACGCTGCTACCCCATTAGCTCCATATACATATTATTTATATGGGTGCTGTCGCTCATGCCTATATTTCCCGAAACAGGTTTGGAAAATGTGCCTTTCATAGATAAATGGACACACTTTGTGATGTACGGCGGCACATGCCTAACGATATGGGTTGAATACATACGACGCCATGAGAAGCCTGACTACAAGAAACTTTTCCTCCTTGCTTTCATTGCTCCAATAATGATGAGCGGACTGCTGGAGTTGCTTCAGGCTTATTGCACAGGCGGGCGACGCAGCGGTGAATGGCTCGACTTCGCAGCCAACAGTGTTGGTGTTACGTTGGCAGCTATCATCGGTATAGTTCTTCTTGTTATTGCTCAGCGCAGACGTCGCTCTCAATAACTCGAGAACTTTCATCCATCATTTCCTTCAAAGTCTTTGTCTCGTCATATGGTATTGGCTCATGTATAGTCAATGTCAGTTGATGCCGTCTGACAAAAGTAATACCTTTAGTAGAAGGCAGTACCTTGAACGATCCATTGATTGTAAGCGGCACGATAGGCAGCTTTATATCTTCAGCCAACACAAAAGCGCCACGCTTAAACACTCCCATCTTACCTGTCTTCGTCCTTGTCCCTTCTGGGAACACGCACAGCGACATACCGCTACTCAATATCTTGCGTGCGAAGTCGTAAGTCTGCTTCATCTTTGCTGTGTTACCACGATCAACATAGATATGGTTTGCCTTCTTACAAGCCATGCCTACAAGTGGAATCTTCTCCAGTTCTTTCTTCATCATCCACTTAAAGTTCCGGCCAAGATAACCATAGATAAGCCAGATATCAAAAATTCCCTGATGGTTTGAAACGAATACATACGACTGCTTTGGGTCAAGTTTCTCCATGCCTTCAACCTTGACTGGCAGGAAAAGAATCTTGCAGATGAACCGCGACCAACGTCTCGGCGGTATATAGCTCCAGTAATCTCCGTTGCCCAACGTACAGCCAATGGTTGTAGCCAAAGCCGTATAGATTGTCATCAATAAAAATAGTGGCAAACAGATGAACAACTGGTAAATGCAATAGATGAATCTCATGTTTAATCCGAATAATAGGAGTTAAGGAGTTAAAGTAGTTAAGGAGGACTCCAGCTTTGCCGCCTGAGCACCTACGGAGCACAAGAAAGACATGTGCCTTGAGCCTAAGCCCATAAAGCCCTCAGCCTACTTCTTTAGTTTCATAAATGCTTTGGGCAGGCAAGTAATGATATCCGACGCCATCAGACTTTCTTTGCCAACGAATTCGGCAGCAATGTCGCCTGCAAGACCATGCACATACATTCCTATCGCGCAAGCATCTTCCTGATTGTAACCGCGTGCTATGAGTCCTGCCAATATGCCTGTGAGCACGTCGCCACTGCCAGCAGTTGCCATGCCGCTGTTGCCTGTGGAGTTGAAAATCACACGACCATCTGGTGTGCACAAAGCTGAATAGTGACCTTTGAGAATCACATATCCTTGCAAGGTTCTTGCAAGTTCGCGTGCCTTGCTTAGTGCTTCAAAATCGCCCACAGAATGACCCGAAATGCGTTCCAGTTCTTTCGGATGCGGCGTAAGAATGATTCCCTTAGGCAGCTGCATGAGCCATGCACGATGCGATGCAACCACGTTCAATGCGTCGGCATCAAGTATGCACGGTGCATTGCCGCGCCTTATCTGCGAAATTACTGCAATGGCTGTGTTCTCATCGACACCAATACCAGGGCCTATCGCAACGGCATTAAATGGCTGACTGTCTATTGAGTCGGTGATTATCTCCTCGTCTTTGTCGTGAACCAAAACGGCTTCCGGCACACAGGTCTGCAGTATATCGTTGTTCTTCTTTGGAATCAATGCCGTAACCTTCCCCACCCCACTCTTGAGGCAAGCCTTTGTAGCAAGCACTGAAGCACCTGCCATACCGTAACGGCCAGCAACAATCAAGGCTGCGCCCATGCTTCCCTTATGTGCAAAGTCAGGGCGTGGCAGCATCTTCGCTTTTACGTCATCGGCCTCAAGCATTGTATAGATGGTAGAGATTTCTTGCATTCCCTGCTTGCTCAAACCGATGTCGAGTACCTCAAGATGCCCTATAAACTCCTGCGTCTCAGCAAAAAGATACGAAAGTTTCTTTTGCTGGAATGTCAGCGTGTATGTTGCACGAATGATATTTGCATCGACATTCAGCGAGTTATCTTCCGTCATCAAACCTGAAGGCACATCGATGCTGACCACCTCACATTTTGATGCATTGATATACTTCACCAACGCTGAGAAGCCTCCTGTAAGGGTTTTTGTAAGCCCTGTGCCAAACAAGCCATCGACAATGACGCAATCATTGAGTGCCGGCGGTTCAAACTCATTTGTTACCTCATGGAACTCAACCTTTGAGCCTAACGCCTCCAGACGTTGCTTGTTTTGTTCGCAGTCGGGAGTCAGTTCCTTCTTTGTATTAAACAGATAGGTCTTGACACTATAGTTCCGCTCTGCAAGCATACGAGACACAGCAAGTGCATCGCCACCGTTATTTCCAGGGCCGGCAAAGATGACAAAACTCGTAGCAGTGTTCCATTTCCCAGTGATAAACTGTACGACCGACTGCGACGCGCGTTCCATCAAGTCGATTGACTTAATCGGTTCGTGGTTAATGGTGTATTGGTCTAACTGCCTTATTTCTTCTGCTGCAAATATCTTCATCGTGTTTTTTGTTTCAAGATTTGTACTGGTGCAATATATTGCGAAAGGTAATTAGTTCGTTTAATGAAGCCAGTTCTTTGGCATTATTTCTTTGATTGTCTGAAGCGTTGAGGGGAGTCATGCAATGTCGCTTTAACACATGTCGCATATCGTCGCTTTAGACGTCGCATATACTCGGGAAAAGTTTTGCAAAACTTTGTCCGAAGTTTTTCAAAACTTCAGCGGAAGTTTTGC
>JAUNQM010000291.1 GCA_030536165.1 Prevotellaceae bacterium
CATCTCATCTTTCTCTGTCGTAATGATAAGCTTTGGCTCAGCCATGTTAGCAAATGTTGCGTTAATCTTTGCTATGTCGTTTGGCAGGAAATCGTGATGGTCGTCGAATGAGAGTGGGACAATCTTATTTGTATGCTTTGAAATCTCCTCGTGCAATGCCTCAGGCGATGCGATGCCTGTAAGCATAAGCACATTCTTATTCTCCAAATCATCAAGCGACGCTATCTCATCAACATTATCAAGGAAAATCTTGCGCAACTGCTTGTATTCAATTGTCGAGAAGAACAGTTTCTGATAAGGAAGTGCCTCTATGGTCTTTGTAAGCACACGGAAGTCGATAGGCTTCATATTATCTGGGCACTTGGTTATGACTATCACATCAGCACGGTCGCGGTTGCTTGCAGGCTCACGAAGTCGTCCGGCTGGCAACAGATGGTCTTCGCTGATCAGATGATGATAATCCACAAGCAAAATGTTTATACCTGGCTTTACATAACGATGCTGATAGCTATCGTCAAGAAGTATCACATCTGGCACACGACTCTTTTCCAACGCGAGCAGACGCTTGATACCATCGACACGCTTCTCATCAACGGCAAACGTGACATCGGGATATTTCTGCATCATCTGATATGGCTCGTCGCCGATTTCTTCCATGCGGCTGTTCTTGTCGGCAAGTACGAACCCCTTTGTCTTACGCATATACCCACGACTGAGCACTGCCACCTTGCAGTTCTTACGCAGGAGTTCGATGAGGTATTCCACATGTGGAGTCTTGCCTGTGCCGCCAACGGTAATATTACCAATGCCTATTACAGGCACATCGAACTGCTTGCTCGGCAGCAGCTTCATGTTGAATAACTCGTTTCTTATTCCAACTCCAAGTCCGTAGAGCCAGCTAAGAGGGATAAGTTTGGGGTTGATTCGGTCGATTTTGTTCATTATTTAAAGATTCATAGTCCTATATATTCTATATACTCTATAGTTTATAGGATAATTTAGTTGCAATTCATTATATAAGGAAGTCTTGCCTGGATGGCACTCTGATTACGGATGTTCTTTACCATCATGAATGGGCTGTAGAGTTCTCCAAGCGTACTTTTCATCTGCTCGTCGAGGATTGTCGATGTGCTTGTTGCATTGTCAAACAGTTCTTCGTACCATTCCTTCTGTGCTGGATATGCAGCAGTGTAATATTCCTTTACCTTTGCCAGACTCGCAGCTTTGGCAACAGCATCGTCGAGACTTCCAAGCTGATCGACAAGCTTGAGCTGAATAGCACGTTCACCCGTATATACGTGTCCCTGTGCGATAGCATCAACCTGGTCGCGAGTCATATTTCTTCCGCCACCTACGCGCTTGAGGAAGAGTTCGTAACCACGGGCAATGTACTTGTCGAGCATTGCCATTTCCTCTGCGTTGAATGAGCGAGCCATGAGGTTGCCAAACGTACTATTCTTGTTTGTCTTCACTTCGTCAAACTTCACGCCAAGCTTCTGTGTAACCAGTTCGCTGAAGTCTGGGAACATACCGAAGATGCCTATCGAACCTGTGAGAGTCGTTGGTTCTGCAACAATCCAGTTAGAGTTGCAGCTCATGTAGTAGCCACCACTTGCAGCCATACCACCCATCGACACTACTACTGGTTTCTGCTTTTTGAGCTGTTCGATAGCACGCCACATCTGTTCTGATGCGTATGCACTTCCACCGCCTGAGTTGATGCGGATTACCACAGCCTTAACATCGTTGTCGCTTGCAAGCTTTGCAAAGTCCTTGACTACGTCCTCGCCTACTATTGCGTGACCACCATTGCCCATTGGAGAGCTCTCTGTTGAAGTCTGCACGATGTCGCCGTATGCGTAATATATGGCAATTTCATCACCATCGTCATCTGATTCAAGATTGTTTACGGTTGCATAATCTACCTGACTGATTTCGTCATCTGCGTCGAGTTTGAGAAGCTTCTTTACCTCTGCTATCACTTCGTCGGCATAGAGGAGTTTATCAACCATTTTGTTCTTCTCATACTCTTTCTGGTCAGCAAATGTAATGAGGTTGTCAGCATAAGAATTTAGCGAATCCACCGAGATATTTCTGCTTTTCGACACGTCAGCAAGTACATGGTTCCAGATGCTATTAATGTAGTCGGTAATCTGTTCGCGGTTGGCGTCGCTCATCTTGTCGGCAACAAACATTTCCGGCGCACTCTTGTAGGTTCCCACTTTGGCAAGCTGAACCTTGATGCCAAACTTTGCAAGCGCATCCTTAAGCAACATAGGCTGCGAACCTATACCGTGCCAGTCAATCATGCCGCTTGGGTTAAGGTAAATCTTCGTACCAGCAGTTGCGAGGTAATACGATGCCTGGTCGTAGTTATCTGCATAGGAAACAATCCATTTGCCGCCCTTCTTGAAGTCAGCCAACGCATCGTGGATAGCCTGTGCGCTTGCCCAAGAGTCTGGCGAGAACGAACCTACCTGTATGAAAATGCCCTCTATATCGTCGTTGCCCTTTGCCTTCTTGATGGCGCCGAGCATCTCGTCGAGGCCTAAAGAAGTGCTGTTGCCGGTCAGCATGCCAAGAGGATTGGCTTCGCCTCTTTCCTCTAAAGCACCGTTGAGATTGATAACCATCACTGAGTTGCTCTCTATCGAAGGAGCAGACTTACTTGATGCGAGGCTTCCGATAACGCCTGCACAGCATACGAGACTTGTGATTGCTACAAGGATTATGATTCCAAGTATTGTAGCTAAAACTGATTTCCAAAAGCTTGTCATGTTTATTAAATTTTTTAGTTGTTATATTTTCTATGTGTTATTTGCGCTAGATCATTTGACTGGGCAAAGTTAGTGCAAATCGAAGACATTACAAAGAAAAAGATGTATTTTTTTCATTTGGATTGTTGAGATGACGTCAATGCCTATAGCACTCGTCGTATGTTTCAGCCCTTCACACCTAAGGTGTTTCGACCGTCACACCTGAGGTGTTGGTACTGGTC
>JAUNQM010000292.1 GCA_030536165.1 Prevotellaceae bacterium
ACCACACAAAGCAGTCATTGCCGGAACAAGCATTGATAGATTATAAGATATGGGCTTTCAATGGCAAGGCTGAGTATATAATGACATGTTCAAACCGCAAAAGCGACTCTGTTGACCTTGGTGTTTACGATAAAGCATGGAACTTCCATCCGGAGTTTTCTGTTGCGACACTAAGATACCATGTGTCTGAAAAGCAGATACCTCGCCCGCAGAGTTTAGAGCGAATGCTTGAAGTTGCCTCGGCTCTTTCAAAAGGATTCCCACAGGTAAGAGTTGATTTCTACGAAGTTGATGGTAAACCTTATTTCGGGGAAATGACCTTTACATCCTGTGCAGGATCCCATGAATACTACACAGACGAATTCAAGAAAATACTCGGTGAAAAAATAAAATTACCAGAGAAAAAATAGGCTCCGACGCTGATTACAGGCTTTGAGTAGAGGCGTGAAAATCAACAGTATAGGATTGCGTGTGTTTTCGTAGCCTTTCATTCCTTAGGTGTTCAGGTTGTCACACCTTAGGTGTGAGGGGTGGTAACACCTAAGGTGTGAAAGCCGAAACTCCTCAGGTATGACGACCTGAACACCTAAGGTGTGGAGGGCTAAGTGAAAGAACAAGTAGTGCAACGCATTACAAAACCAGCCCTGAGGCTACTACAGACGCGTTCCATCTCCCCCGTAGGGGGAGATAAGGCATTCGCCTTCTTCCCCCCAGTCGGAAGTCACCCTCCATCTCCCACCGAATGGGACGGTTAGGGTAGGGGTTAGAGATGATTGACCACATGCCACCACCGATTTGCCTATTACGACCTTTGAATAATTGAAGATGAATTTGAAGATTGACTTAAAGAAACTGACACTCGTGCCATCGTGTATGATGTTTGTGCTGATAGTGGCAACGGCGTTGACTCTCAATGCTGTTGACGGCATGCAGACCGCATCATACGCCATGCTTGCATTGGTGATAGTTGATTTTGTCTTTATTCTCTTCCTTTATGTGCGCGAGCATAAGGTGTCGCTGATATCTTTCTTATCGCTGATGTTCTTCCTTCTGATGATAGTTTTCTCGGCGATAAATGGCACAAATGTGAAGGATGGCATATTCTGCTTCATTGAATTATCATCGTTGATAATGCTTATGGAGTATTACAAGGGCAATATGAAAATGCTGCTTGTGGCATGCCTCGTGGCGTTCTCGTTCTGCGTATATCTTAATTTCGCTTACATCTTGAAGAATCCGTCTTGGGTGATAGCTGCCGATAAAGATGCGCACGGATACCCTCTGGGAGGTAATTACAACCAGTTTGGATGCAGAATGATTTGTGCCATAATCACCAACATAATATGTCTGAAGTTCTCAAAGAAATGGCTGTTTAACTTGATTCCTCTTGTGCTTGTCTGCATCGTGTCGCTCGGTATTGTGGCATCAATGACGAGTCTTGGCTGCATCGTTTTATTCCTTATTATATATTTGATACCTTCTGCGAAGATAAAGAAGCTGGCACTTGCAAGTGTTGTAACTATAGTTTTGCTATTCCAGTTTGCGATAGTCTTCAATGGTAATGGCATTGAGAACAACGATGCTGCACGTTATATTGTGGAGGATGTTATGGGTAAGGACATCACATTCACGAAGCGTACAGAGAAGTGGGAGACGGGTATGAATGCCTTTTATCAATCTCCAGTCATCGGATATGGTATGGTTGACGAGAAGTGGTATCTCACTCACATGGTATCGGAAGGAGTGGGACCGCACAACTACTTGATAAATGTTCTCATCAATGGTGGCATAGTCTTAATGGCTTTGTTCGTGCTGATATTTGCGTTGGTGCTGAAGAAGATAAAACGCCCAGCCGACAGCACCATGCTTAATCTGTTGTTGGCATTAAGCCTGCTGTTCACTATGATGCTTATGGAGGTATATCCATATATATTCGTGTTCTACATGCTTCTGCTGATTTGCTATTACCCAGAGATAAAGGCTTCATCTATTTCCACAAGTAGTGAATAATGCAAATGAAAGTATTGTATATCCTTAGTGCAACTGACAAGTTCGGTGGGGCAACCAAGTCTTTTATGAATATGCTTAAGGGACTTGTGGAGAAAGGTGTGACAGCAACCGTTGTGCTGCCAGATAGGCAAGGGGTGTATTCTGATTTGCAGGAGTTGAATATAGAGACGTTGGTCTTGACTTTTAGACCTAATACATACACATACGCATCATGCTTGAAAGACTATATCTTATATGTTCCCCGTATGATTGCACGGTTCATAGTGAATCATAATGCAACTAACAGACTGATAGATTATATAAGGAATAATAATATTGATATTGTCCATACGAATGTAAGCGTGATAAACATTGGATACGAAGCCTGCAAGAAACTGAACATACCTCATATCTATCATTTCAGGGAATACGGCGATAAGGATTTCGGCATTAAGATGTTTCCTTCATGGTCGGCTTTCTATAAGGATATAAATAGCTCAGGTTCTTATTCAATTTGCATAACAAAAGATATACAGCGGCACCATAAGTTGTCTGCGAGGTCGAAGGTTATATATAATGGCATCATGCCTCGGAAAGACAAACTGGAGCCGATAGACAAAGAAGATTACTTCTTGTATGCTGGGCATATTCAAGCGACAAAAGGCCTGTTGGATATATTGAAAGCTTATACAAAATATGTAAAGGTGTCGCCTAAAGTAAATCCGTTGTATATTGCAGGGGCGATAATAGATGAGTCTTATTATCAGCAGGCGATGGACTATGCAGCAAAGCAAGGACTCGAAGATAAAATCAAATATCTTGGTGAGCGTTCCGACATATTGCTCTTAATGCAGAAGTCAAGAGGCGTGATTGTTTCTTCGAGGTTTGAGGGCTTTGGCAGATGTATGGCTGAGGCTATGTTCACTGGATGCTTGGTCATAGGCCATGATACCGGCGGAACCAATGAGCAATTTGATAATGGAAAAGCATATACCGGCGGGGAAATAGG
>JAUNQM010000040.1 GCA_030536165.1 Prevotellaceae bacterium
GGGACTATTTGATTAAATTATTAACTCGTCCAATTTTTATTGGACACTAATGATTTCACTTATATCAACAACTAAACAAGCAAAAAACTAAACTATAGAACATTTTATTAACTTTTTCCCAAAAAATCGTTCCGTAATATAAAAATTTATATTACTTTTGCAGCGATAAGTACTTACCATTAAAATATCTGAACCAATGAAAACATATTTTATTCGTCTTTTTACATTTACCTTAACCTTATTGTTAAGTGTTGCAACTTTGTCGGCAGCCGAGAGTTGGATTGATGTGACTACTGGTCATATCAAGTCTTATGCGTTCAATAGCAACAGCGCTGCAGGGTGGTTGGGCACACCTTTCACGTTTAATAGTTCTACGAACAATGCCCAGCACCGACAGTTGAATTATTTGACTTACCAAGATATCACTGGGCTTGTCCCAGGCAAGTATCGTCTGAGTGTGCAGGCATTCTATCGTGCAGGCACGTCATCAAACGACTATACTCACTCGACCAAAGACGGTGACGCATATCGCTATGCGTCGATATTCGCTGAGACCAATGGCAGCAAGTCTGTGGCAAAGTTGCCATATCTTACCAGTGGAGGCTATTCAAGTAGTCTTGGTGGAACAAGTGTAAAACTCAGCAACGGCAAATATGTGCCTGACAATGCCGAGGCAGCAAGTGCATGGTTCACGGCAGGATATTACAATACTTCCGTGGAATTCAATGTAGGTGAAGATGGAACTCTCCGCATAGGACTTGAGAAGCAGAAGATGCTGGCGGGCGACTGGACGTGTGCCGACAACTGGAAACTGGAATATTGGGGAGAAGACACTAAGGCAGAGAGTGTGGCGCTATCCTTTGCAGAGCGAACTATCTATATAGGTGAGAAGTGCCCGATTTCAGCCAGCGTGCTTCCATCTAATGCAGCAAATCAGTCGGTGAAATGGACTTCGAGCAGCAAGGCAGTAGCAACTGTTGATGAGGATGGAGTTATCGTTGCCGTAGGTAAGGGTACAACAACTATAAAAGCAACTGCCAACGACGGAAGCAAAAAGACTGCTTCGTGCCAAGTGACTGTGGCTGAGAATGCACCGACAGCCGATAATCTTGTGATAAACGAGGTTCAGACATCGAACATCGACACATACATTGACCCTTCGTGGAACTATGGTCAATGGATAGAACTCTATAATCCGACCGATGTCCCTGTGTCATTGGCAGGTCTATACATCAGCGACGATGCTGAAAACCTTAAGAAATACCAGTTCACGCAATCCCACGGAGTGGTAGAGCCGCACGGCTTCAAGACTATTTGGTTCGACCACTACGATAAATACTGCCTCACTCAGGTTGATTTTACTCTTGAGTATGAAGGCAGCACGATAATAATAAGCAACGGCGTCGATATTATTACAAAGTTGACATACCCTGAAATCCCAGCGCGAACTTCTTACGCAAGAAAGACTGACGGAGGCACGCAGTGGGGCATCACGGGCACGCCTACATTGTCTGCGTCGAACAACGAAAGTTCGTTTGCATCTAAACAGATTGCCGCCCCTGTGGTAGATAAGGACGGACAATTGTTCACTGGCTCTCTCTCGGTAAACGTAGAGATACCTGAAGGTGCTACGCTCCGTTACACTACCGATGGTTCTGTGCCAACGATGAGAAACGGTATGACTGCCGAAACAGGAAGTTTTGATGTATCATCAACAAGCACTTACCGCTTCCGCTTATACAAGGATGGCATGCTTCCAAGCGATGTTGTCACACGCTCTTATATCGTCAACAACAGGAACTACGCCTTCCCAATCCTGTCACTCACTGTAAAGGAAGGCGACTTGTATAGCAGTGAAATGGGTGTGTTTGAGACTGGCCCTCACGGATGCACAGGTCGTGGTCGTGGCGACAAGTGCAATTGGAACATGAGTTGGGATCGTCCTGTGAACATTGAATATATGAAGAAAGACGAAGACGGCAACTATAGGACAGTGTATGACCAGGAGATAAACTTCGCAGTGTCTGGTGGTTGGAGCCGTTCCTCATCGCCTCACTCATTCAAACTGAAGGGCGATAAGCAGTTCTACGGTGGCAATTTTATGTCGTACCCGTTCTTCAGCGCGAAGCCTTACATCAAGAATAAATCGTTGCTGTTCCGCAATGGCGGCAACGACCAGACTTGCAGACTAAAGGATGCTGCATTGCAGGAAATAGTGCGTCGCTCAGGTCTTTACGTCGATTGCCAGACATGGGAAGGACTCACACACATCTTTATAAATGGTGAGTATTACGCCGAACTCAACCTGCGCGAGCCGGGCAACAAGCATTTCGCTTACGCCAACTACGGTATAAGCAGCGATGAGATAGAGCAGTTTGAGATGGATCCAGAACTCGGTTATGTGCAAGGCGAGGGCACGGGAGAGATATTCAATGAGATTTACACCCTGTCATCGAATGCGGCCGATGAAGAAACCTACAAGAAGATTTGCGACATTCTGGATATCGACGAATTTACAAACTACATGGCTGTTGAGCTTTATTATGCAAGCGACGACTGGCCTCACAACAACCTGAAAGCGTTCTGCAAACGCGACGGAGGCAAATACCACATCGTACTCGTCGATATCGACAGCTCGTTTGCGCGAAATAGTAACACCTTCAACGGCTTTGCAAGTCAGCAGAATCACGACTTCGACGGCACGAAGCAAGAGGTGAAGGTGGTCACAATCTTCCTCAATCTGCTCAAAAACGAAACTTTCCGTAGGAAGTTCATCGACACATATTGCATCGTAGGCGGTTCGGTAATCACGCCTGAACGCACAAAGGAAATAGTCAACGAGATGGCAAGCGAAATGTCGAAGAATGGCTTTGTGGATCCATCGAGCATGGCAAGTGATATCATCAGCCATGTGAACGACAGCTACAACGGCACGATGATCGACGCGATGAAGAACTATTCGCCTTTCGGTCTTAATGTCTATCCAAAAATCAAGCTCGCGCTCAATTCCAACATCGCCAACGGCAAACTATACCTTAATAATATATGGATACCGACCAGCAAGTTCAACGGTTATTACTTCGCGCCAGCCACTCTGAAGGCTGAGGCACCTGCTGGGTACAAGTTCGTCGGATGGCAGAATCAGTCGGCAACAAAGCGTACAATGGTCTTCGACAAGGCTTCGACATGGAAATACTACGATAAGGGTACGCAGGACGGAAAGGGCTGGAACACCGTGTCATTTGATGATTCCGCTTGGACAAGCGGTCAGGCGCCGCTGGGCTATGCAAAGGACGGACTTAACACGACAATCAAGTTTGGTAACAGTTCAAACAACAAACGCCCGACTTACTACTTCCGCAAGACCTTCAATCTCGACAGCGAAGTGTCGCAGACGGCTACATTCACGCTCGACTATATCGTTGACGACGGCTTCATAGTATATGTAAACGGCACCGAGGCTGGCCGTTTCAATATGCCATCGGGCGACGTGAGCTATAGCACATACGCATCAGGATCATCGGCAGGCAACCCTGATACAGGCAGCATGACACTCAGTAAAAGCCTCTTTCACAAGGGTGAGAATCTGATTGCTGTTGAGGTGCATAACAATTCAGCCACCTCAACCGACATCGAATGGGAAGGCTCGTTGGCAATCGACGACATTGATACATCGGGCGCAAACTACGTATCTACAAGCAAGGAATACAAGTTGCCATCTTCGTCGGCAACGACACTAACAGCTGTTTTCGAGCCATTGCCAGAGGGTGAAAGGAAGGCAATAACGACCCCTGTGGTAATAAACGAGGTCAGCGCTGACAATGAAATGTTCATCAACGAATACTTCAAGAAAAGCGACTGGATAGAACTCTACAACACCACTGACGAAGATATCGACGTGGCAGGAATGTATGTCAGCGACAACAAGGACAAACCTACAAAGTATTGCATACCAGAGTTCACCGACGGTTCTGTCAATACCATAATCCCTGCGCGTGGGCATCTCGTAGTGTGGTGCGACAAGGTCGAGAGCATTTCGCAGATACATACTTCGTTCAAACTCGGCGCAGAAGGCGGTAGCGTTGTTATCACTGCTAAGGACGGCTCTTGGTCATCAGCGCTCGATTATCCAGAGCACGACGGCTGGCACACCGTAGGTCGTTACCCTGACGGAGCCAATAAATACTATGTATTCGCCACTCCAACCATAGGAAAGCAGAACGTACTTGGCATCTATGATGAAGTGCATGTGCCTCTGCTTCGCGGCGATGCTAACGGCGACGGACGCGTTGACGTGGCTGACATAACGATAACAGCAAACTACATTCTTGGTTCGCCGAGCGAGGATTTCATCTACGACAACGCCAACGTGGACGCTGACGGAGCCATTACCGTGGCTGATATCACTGGCATCGCAACCATAATCCTTGAGAACGCCAAGCTGGAGCAAGAGTTTCTCTTCGGGCAATAACGGCGATACACCTTATTTATATATACGTGCGCGTACGCGCGCGATGAGCTGGACAACAAATTTTGTCCAGCTTTTTTTAATATTTTTCATTCTGTGTTATCCCGAATCAGTCATTAGAACTTTATGTTCGACCCCGTTGGGGTCGAAATAGAGAGAGATGCATTTGTGCTGCAGGTCTACGACCAGCAGTTCTTGCGCTCCAGTAGGTGCTCAGGCGCAAGCGGAGTCCTAATGTATGACCTCTCTGAGGTCAATTACAATAGCAATCAGCGACCTCAAAGAGGTCGAACTTTGGTAACCGTAGGTCGCAGACCTGCGGATGGCAATGTCCTCCACCTCCTTCGACCCCAACGGGGTCGCACTAAAAAACTCTAACGATTGATTTGGGATTATTGTTGCCGGCTCAAAGCTATGCAACTCCTCATCGCATTCTTTAGCCCTTCACACCTGAGGAGTTACAAGCGTCACACCTGAGGTGTGAGGGGTGGTAACACCTTAGGTGTGAAGGGCTCCACTCCTAAGGTGTGGAGGCCTGCAAATAGGCACATCTTATCATCGCGTGCACGATACCGCTGCACAGGAGACTCTTTCAGTGAATCGAGGGCCTCTTTCGCTGGCATTGCAAATATGAGCCCAAGACAGAAAAAAAGTCTCATTTTTTCAAAAGTTTTTTTGCGGCAGGTGATATACAGGATGTTCCACACATACCAAACTTTCCATATTTCCCGAAGTTGAGCATGTTGGAAGAATGAACTTTGCATCATTGAAACTTTTTTCTTTCCAATCGCACAATTTTTTCAAGTTTTTTTATTACCTTTGCATATCGAAACAATCTGACAAGACAAGTGCACATAGCAGTAGCAGGAAATATAGGCAGTGGGAAGACCACCCTCACACGTATGCTGGCAGAGCATTACGGATGGATACCGCGCTTTGAGAGCGTCACGTTCAATCCTTATCTCGAAGACTATTACAAAGACATACAGCGCTGGAGCTTCCCTCTTGAGGTCTATTTCCTCAAGGAAAGGTTCCGCGACGTGCTCGAAATAGCCAAGACCGACAAGGTAATCATACAAGACCGCTCAATCTTTGAAGGCGTGTATATCTTTGCCGCAAACAACAAGTCGATGGGAAACATGACCGACCGCGACTTCGAAACATTCATGAATCTATTCGAGTTGATGGTGAAAGTGACAAAGACACCCGACCTCATGATATACCTGCGCTCGTCGATTCAGCATCTTGTAGAGCAGATACAAAAGCGCGGACGCGACTATGAGCAGGGCATGAAGATAGAGTATCTGCAGAAACTCAACGATAGATACGAAGACTTCATCGAAAACAAATACCCAGGAAAGGTGATGATTATTGAAGCCGACAACATCGACTACCTCAACAATCCAGCCGATTTCGCCTCAATAACCGACCGCATCGACGCCCTCTTCTATGGCCTCTTCCCTGAGAGAATACCATTCGAGAAATAAAAGATTCATGTACCATTTACCATGTACAATGTACAATCTGAACCGCATAACCGTATAACCGCAAAACCGTAAACAATATGCACATCGCAATCGCAGGAAACATAGGCAGTGGCAAGACCACGTTGACGAGAATGTTAGCCAAGAGATACAACTGGGAGCCACGCTTCGAGTCAGTCGATTACAACCCATACCTTGAGGACTTCTACGCCGACATGTCGCGCTGGAGCTTCAACCTCCAAATCTATTTCCTCAACACACGTTTCCGCGACGTGGTTGAAATCTCAAAAAGCGGTAAGACAATCGTGCAGGACCGCACTATCTACGAGGATGCAAAAATCTTCGCTCCAAATCTCCACGCACAAGGCAAGATGAGCGACCGCGACTTCGCAAACTATAGCGACCTCTTCGACCTCATGATGTCGCTCGTGCAGAAGCCAGACCTCATGATTTACCTCCGCTCATCGATACCACACCTCGTAGGGCAGATACAGAAACGTGGGCGCGAGTACGAGCAGACAATACAAATCGACTACCTCAAAGGACTCAACGACCGCTACGAAGAATGGATAAAAGACTATGACGGCCCGCTGCTCATACTCGATGTTGATAACCTTGACTTCCAGAACAATCCGCAAGACTTTGAGCAGATAACCGAGAAGATAGACTCACTCCTCTTCGGTCTCTTCCCAATAGAATAATCACACACAACAAACCAATAACAACCGCGACAGATCGCTTTACTCAACGCATGAGCAAAAGCAACATGTCGCGGTTGTTTTAGTTAAGTTGTGTAAAAAAGGAAACGTATTCCTTAAATAATGTTATACGCTTATAGGTCAAATACGTGTTTTTTTACAAATTTTATATATTTGCATATTGCAAGTTTTATAGAAAAAAGCGAACAATAAACCAAATATTCAATCAAAACAAACCAAAACAATGAAAAGATTTTACATTTTATTATTAACGGCACTCTGCACGCTCTGCGCAAGTGCAGAAACCACGACACTCACAGTAAGACCTCGTCAAGTTACAGTTGAGAAGGATACTGTATTTAAGAAGAACTTCTATATCTATCCGAGTTCAGGCAAGTATCGTTATTATTATGCCAATGTTTCAAGCTCTTTTTATTCAGAATCTAAAATGAAAGAAATGCTTACTACTGATGGTAAGTATAGCCAACAGTCAGTTGCTGTTGGAAGTGCATCAAGTCTAACTATAAGTGCCAGTAAATTAACATTTCCATATACTTGCTATGCATTTGCGGCAGAAGATGAGGATGGCAACATAGTTGAGTCAACAATACAGTATTTCTTCTATTACTATTCAAGAACTGCTTTTGCGGGTATGGGTGTCACTAAGGTTGAAAATACTGACAAGGCAACATTTAATGTTACTATGAACTATGGCTTGGCTCACTATCGCCATGTACTGTTGGCTGACGATGGTACTCTTACTGATGACGCTGCCATTGCTGCGGCATTGAAAACAAAGCTTAATGAGTGTGCTACATATAGTTATACTATGTCGTTCGTAGAAACATTTCCTTCAAAAGTAGATTCGAAATATTATGTTGCGTATGCTGGTTATACGTACAATACAACCAGTAAGGCTTTTGAAATGAATGAGGCAACATTCGGATATGAGACTTATGAGTTTGGGCATTATGAGTATGAAAGTTTTGAACCATTTGGTGCAAGCACAGGAACATGGCAGATGAATTCTGTATTTTCAGCTCCTGCAATTTTCAAAAATCAACAAGTTCAAGTAGGGACCTTTACAACAGGTGGAACTAATATTAAGAAGATTAAAATAGCAAACTTTGGGGCAGGGACATTAACAACAAAGGGGGTTGAGTTTGAAATGGATTGGAATACAACTACCAATAAGATTTCGTTCGGCAAGCAAGAAACAGGAAAGAAAAATAGTAATGGATATATGATTTATATTGCAGACAACTCGTTTTTTTCTAGTGGGACAAACGAAAGTGTATATAACCCAGTTACGGGAACATTTACCATTACTCCAGTCTATTTTTATAAAAAAGATGGTGCTTCAGCTTATACGTCATATTCAAGGCAAACCGAAATCTTCCAGATGGATATGAATGTAGCGATCTCTGCAGTGGGATGGGCTACGGCTTGTGTTCCGTTTAAGTCGAAGGTTGCTACCGACAATGCTGTGGCTTACTATGTTGCAGCTGAAGGCGATAAGCTGGTGAAGACGGAAGCAGCAAATATTCCTGCAGAAACTGGCCTGCTGCTCAAGAGTAATGACGGTGCAGCAGCGACAGTTACATTCTCTGCTTCATTTGAAGATGCAGATGACGTCACAGGCAATATGCTGAAGGGAACAATAGCTGCAGAAGGCGAAGAGTTCTCTGGTGAAGGCAAATACTATATCCTTGCAAATGACTCGCAGGATGGCTTAGGCTTCTATTGGCAAGTAGCTGACGGCGTTTCAGCAAACTGTGCTCAATATAAGGCTGTACTTGTCGTGCCAACCAATGCTGCAAAGGGCTATCCATTTGACTTTGATGAACCGACAAGCATTAATGGCATTACAAACGCAGAGACTAAGTCTGCTTTGTTCAACGCACAGGGTATTCGCGTGAACAATGCATACAAGGGTATGATAATAGTTGGTGGAAAGAAGTATTTGAACAAGTAAAAAATAGGAGAAATATAATATGAAGAAAATATATCAAAAGCCAAATAGTGAGGCTATAAAACTGTGTTTCGAATCAGCAATAAATGATGGTAGTCCAACATTCGGTGATAAAGTGACTGATGGTACTCAGTTGGGCAAGGAAGATGAAGACGGATACTTTGGCTGGTAATATCAGCGCGAGGTATAGATAAATAAAAAAATAATCACCTATCGTGGCAAATATCGTATGCTGCGGTAGGTGATTGTTTTATTGGTTGGAGTAAGTGTCGCTATTTTGCTTCTGCTTGTGCTGCGTCTTCTTCGAGGAACCATTTGCTGTACATTACATAATGCTCGGCAAAGGACTCTGCTTGGTTTTCTGCTGTCTTTTTAAGGAACTTTGCAGGGACGCCGCCCCATATTTCATGGTCGCCAATCTTTGTGCCGCCAAGCACGAGTGCTCCCGCTGCCACGATGGCACCTTCGCCTATCTCGCAATGGTCGAGAAGCGTAGAGTTCATACCAATGAGCGCACCACTGTGTATCTTGCATGCGTGAACCATTGCAAGATGACCGATAGTCACGTCGTCTTCAATCTCAAGCGGACCTGTCTTGTATGTGGTGTGGAGGCATGCACCGTCCTGCACGTTGCATCGGTTGCCCATCTTTATCCAGTTCACATCGCCGCGAACTACGGCATTGAACCATATTGAACACTCGTCGCCCATCTGTACGTCGCCGACGATGGTCGCATTCTCGCTGAAATAACAGGCCTTACCCCATTTAGGAGTAAGGCCTTTTATTGATTTGATTAAAGCCATATTAATCTGGTTGTCTCAAAGTTTCGAAAAATCGATTTATCGAGAGTTTTTACAAGTTTGGATTGATTTCGCTCCACTTCTCGATAGCTGGCACGATGTTGAGAGTTACGAGTTCATCGCGCATCTTGCAGAGGTGCTCATAGCTTGCATCGAGCTTTGCCATTTCGTCAGCGTTTCCAACTGGCATCTTGTATGTGCAGCCACGCTCGTCGAGAGTAGTGTCCATTGCCATCATAATGTGGTTGTACTTCTCGTTGCATACGTATGTACCTGCTGGCCAACGGAAGTTTTCACCGCCCATGACTGAACGAACCATTTCAACTGAGCAGTAAGCTGGGCTCTGCCATGATGAGCGTCCGCGGAGTTCGATAATCTTTGCGCCGCCCTTGGTTACGTCAATCTTAAGCTGTTCCCATTCTTCTTCTGTGCATGCAGGAGTGCCGATGAGTTCGTTCAGAGGCTTGCCTGCAACCTTTACTGCGCTGCCGAATACTGCCATCTGCTCGCCGTGGCCACCGTAAGTAGCACAACCTGTAACTTCGTACTGCTTAACACCGAACTTCTTTGCCAGTGCACTCTGCAGACGTGTAGAGTCGAGTGCTGCAAGAGTTGTAACCTGACCTGGCTTCAAGCCTGAATAGAGCAGTGTTACAAGACCAGTGAGGTCTGCTGGGTTGAAGATGATAACGACGTGCTTAACGTCAGGGCAGTAAGTCTTGATGTTCTTACCCAATTCTTCAGCAATCTTGCAGTTGCCTGCGAGAAGGTCTTCGCGAGTCATTCCAGCCTTACGAGGAGCACCGCCTGAAGAGATGATATATTTAGCGTCCTTGAATGCCTCAGCAACGTCAGTTGTAGCTGTGAGGTTCACGCCATCGTAACCGCAGTGGAACATTTCTTCCATCACGCCTTCCATACCTGGAGCATATACGTCATAAAGGCATACGTTTGGAGTCAGTTTCATTGTGAGAGCTGTCTGCACCATTGTTGAGCCGATTGCACCACCGGCACCTACGATCACGAGTTTGTCATTTGTTAAAAAAGCCATAGTAATAGAATTAAATTAATAGATGTTTATTAAAATCAATGCAAAGATAATAAAACTTATTGTTCCCACATTGCATATAACTCCTTTTTTTATTTTTTTTAATAAAAAACTTAATTTATTTGGTACATTCCTTATTTTGATTTATCTTTGTGACGTGAAAGATTTGGAATCTTATGGATTAGACATGGTTCGCACGATGATTCTTGAGGAATATCGTGAGAATGTTCCCGTCTTTGCCAAAATGAAAGAGGTGTTGACGGATATGATGTCGCAGTGCATTGAAAAGAACAAGTTGGTGGTTACGGCTTTCGAGAGTCGTATCAAGAGCGAGGAGAGTCTTGCGGGCAAACTGTTGCTCAAGGGGTATAAGTATAACATGCTGACCGACTTGACCGACATTGTTGGTGCACGCGTGATAACTTTCTACACCGAAGACGTGGACAAGATATCCGCGTTGATTGAGAGCCTGTTCCAGATTGACTGGCAGAACTCTGTGGATAAACGCAAGATGCACCAACTGAACAGTTTCGGCTACATGTCGCTCCACTACATTTGCCGTATACCTAAGTCGTTGTATTACGACGAGTCGATGCCTATGCTCAATGAGTTGCGCTTCGAGATACAGATGCGTACGGCATTGCAGCATGTATGGGCGAACATGTACCACGACATCGGTTACAAGACAAACATTGAAGTGCCGACGGAGTATCTTCGTACGCTGAATCGTCTGGCAGGGATGCTTGAACTTGCCGATGATGAGTTCAGCAGAATACGCACGTCGCTCAACGAGTATCGCTATAAGGTGCAGGGACTGGTCAGCGATGGCAAGTTCGATGAAGTATCGCTCGACGGTGATTCCTTCCAGCGTTATCTGCAACTGAAGCCATTCGAGAAACTGACAAAGAAGATAGCTGCCATCAACCAAGCTGAGATACACGAAAGCTCGTCGTTCCCATTCCTCAAGGTGCTGATGAAGCTTGGTTTCAAGACTCTCGGCGATGTTGAGCGTCTGAAGAAAGATTATTGGGAGGCAGCTTACCAACTGTCGTTGTTCCAGATAAGTGGAACCGACATCGATATCGTAATATCTACTATCGCCTTGCAGAATCTCTGCATTGTGTACATCCTCAAGAATGGATACGGTGAACAAGACCTTGCAAAGTTCTTCGACACACTCAACGGGGCATCTCCTTATAATTTAGAACGTGCAAAGCGACTGATTGAACAGGCAAATGACCTTCCGTTTATGAATGCAAAGTAAACAACTTTCAAGGTTTAAGGCTTAAGGTCGCAAGGCAAATGTCTTAATTCCTTAATTACTCATAACAAACAATATGGCAAATAAATATATTGACAGCACATTGCTCGACAAGGCAATAATCTTCGCAGTAAAGGCGCACGCAAA
>JAUNQM010000041.1 GCA_030536165.1 Prevotellaceae bacterium
GTGCAAATGAGAGCAATGATGCTCGCATCCATTGCCGAGTGCAGCCGAGGCAAGGAGTATAGCCAAGGCTGCAAAAATATTATTCGAACAATTTGGAACAATTTTTCTAATTCCCCCTGTCTTCATCCTTCCTATCGTCATCCTGAGTCGCGACAGAGGAAGATAATAGTCAATGACGAAGGTGGGAAACACTGACTTTTCCCAGTGAGCGTAAATTACTTCAGGTATTTTGCCAAAGGCGACTTTATCTTTTTCAGTCCTTTTGCAACGCTCTTCGCATTCAATTGTGCACCTTTGAGTGAGGTGTGAGTATGGTCGTGGTTATACCACGGCATACACTTCTCCTTGCTGCCAGCATGCTTATCGAGATAGTCGGCTGTGATGTTGTGGACATCAACAAGCTCGACACCAGTTTCTTCAGCTACTTCACGATACCATTTGCCGTAAGTGTCGTTTCGGCGTTCAATCTTGCCGTCCTTCCATTCGTTGCGCGGAGTGAGCGAGAGAAGGATAGGAGTGCCGCCCTTTTCGCGGACGTCCTGAATGAACTTCTTCAGATACCAGCCAAAGGAATAGATGACCTTGTACTTGCCATTGCTTTTGAGTTTATATACATGACAAGTGTCTTTCGCAGTTGCGATGACGCCACGCTCTTTGTCGCGGTCAATGCCGCCGATGTCGTTGTGCCCGAACTGTATAAGCACATAGTCGCCAGGCTCGATACTATTATATACCTCGTCCCATCTACCTTCTTCAAGATATGTTCGTGTGCTTCGTCCAGCTTTGGCTGCATTGATAGGCGTGCATTTCTTTTCGTCGAAGATTGTTGCAGCCTGACTTCCCCAGCCCCACATACCATCAGCGTCTTTGTCGAAGTTCTTCACGGTAGAGTCGCCAGTGATAAACACAACAGGCTTACCTTTCTCGCGTCGTTGGTCGCAACGCTTTGCTGTAATCATCTGAGGCAGAATGTATGTCTTTAGCATTGCGAGCTGTGGGTCGTTGCATTCGTTGATGCCCTCAGCACAACTTGCAGCGTTCATCTTGGCACCAAATTCGCTTGAATGAATCTTGTCGCCGAAGAAGAAGTAGTTTGTCTTCCACTTGCCGTAGCCTTCAAGTTTCTTTGCGCTTATGTCGTTGAGGTCGATTACAGGCACGTTCAGTTCCTTTCCCATTGCGAATATCCACGGGGTGAATGATTCCAGCTTGCGCTGAATCTTTGTTGAGTCCGACTTCTCGTAATCGTTGCGAGGGGTTAATGTGAAGAGAATTGGTGTTGCTCCTTTGGCACGAATTTCCTCAACATATTTGCGCACGTAGCCACCAAAGGTATAGACCCATTCCTTTGCGCCAGCCTTAGGACCGTCTTTGATTGTGACCTCAACTGAATCGTTGCCCACACCTTTTATACTTGCGCGTGCGCGACCAGAGTCAAGCGGACCGTTGTCGTTGTGACCGAGTTCGAGTATCACGTAGTCGCCTTTCTTGATTCCTTTCAACACAGCAGGCCACAGATTTCGATAGAATGTGCGCGTGCTTGTGCCTCCGAGGGCGTGGTTCTCGACAGTTATCTTGTTTTCATCCCAGAAGAGATGCTCAAAGTATCCCCATCCCCACTGTCCGTTATTGCCATTACCAAGCGTTCCGTTGCGCATAGTAGAGTTGCCCACAAGGAACAGCACAGGGTTGTCGCCCTTTCTGCTTGAACCCGAAACAGGACGTGCTGCCTGAGCTTTATTCAGTGAATCGAGCGTGAGGTCGGTCACGTTGTTCACGTCTTTCATTGACTCATAGCGATTAGTCTGTGCCATCATGCTGAGAGGAAGCATAATGGAAAGGAAAAGGATAAGAGATTGTTTCATAGTTTTACTTTTCAAAGTGTTGATAGTCCTTGCTGTATCGCCAACTGCCACCCCAGCGGAAGCCGTGCTTGATGAATAGGCGATAGCAAAGGTCGGTTTTGTCTATCTTGTGCTTAAAGTTTTTGTTTCGGTCGGTATATGGCTTCCCTTCGATAGGCTCCACATGTGTCTTGCCTTTGCGAGTGGTGACGTAAGGGTTGTAGAGCGGGTTTATGTCGATAGCCATGCCTTTTCCGTGCTTCGATATAGTGTTTGAGCCAGAGATGGTGCGGTAATTGAAGCACGAAGTGTTGTTGTCTGCCATAGAACGCTGGTCGTCGGCATCGTATTCGTCGATTAGACGGATGCACTCAATCGGATATTTAGCTTTGTAAAGTTCGTGGAAGATGTCAATAAGGTCTTGTGCTATGGCTTTGTTGCAAATCAGTTCGCCTTTTGCTGTGTTTCCGTTGAAGTCGTAATATAAGACTTGAAGGTATCGCAGATCTTCCAAATCTATAGGGCAGTTTTGCTTGTATGACTTGCCGGTGATGCGCTTTTCAATCTCATTATTTATCGGTGAAATCGAGAAAAACTGAGATTTGCCTTGACTCGACGCATGCAAGCAGATGCTTAATGCTATTGCAAGAAAAAGCAAGAGACGCTTGTTGTTTAGGTGCGAGTCCATAGTTCAGACGTTTTCGTAGTCAACATATTCGCCTTCGTCTTTCTGGAAAATCTTCTTTTCGGTTTTCGGTTGTGGGTTATGGGTTGTGGGTTTCTCCTGGTTATAATCATTGCTATTACCAAAGAACAAACCCTTTATTGACCTCACAATCCACGCAAGAAGTCGTGTTGCCACGCTTGTGATGACAATGAAGAAGATAAGTATAAAGACGAGTATGAAGATAAGAATCTGTAGCATTTGTGATTAGAGGTTGTGCCTGTTATTATCGTAGCCAAAGAAGGCTACTTTTGTTTTTTTACTTCTTGCTGATGACGTTAGAGATGATAGCCAGAACTACATACCATGCAATAACTATTGCCAAAGACTTCTCGAAGAATATGGCAATCAGTACTACACTTGTGGCGAGTAAGATATATTTCACCTCATTACCTTTCCAACCATAGTGCTTGAATTTCAGCGAGAACATCGGAATCTCGGCAATAAGAAGGTAGCAGCTTACAAGCACAAGGATGCAAATCATGAACAATGCAAACGAGCGGCTTGCTATAATCTCGTCGCTGAAACCTACCACCAGAGAAGCCCAGAACAATGCATTGGAAGGTGTCGGAAGTCCTATGAATGAAGTGGTCTGACGTTCATCGAGGTTGAATTTTGCGAGTCTCAATGCCGAGAATGCCGCCATGAGGAATGCTACATAAGGCAGTAACTCGTTTTCGGTGAGCATCTGCAACGTGCCATACACCATAGTAGAAGGCGCAACACCAAATGTCACGCAGTCTGCCAACGAGTCAAGTTCTTTGCCGATTGACGAGCCAACATGCAGCAGTCGAGCCACCATGCCGTCGCAGAAATCAAAGAGAGATCCTATTATTATAAAAAGGAAAGCCATCTCCATGTCGCCTTCGAATGCCATAGTCACGGAAACACAGCCCGACAATAGGTTGCAACATGTGATAGCGTTTGGAATGTTCTTTTTCATTATTGTATGGTTTAATGGTTGGAGGTGGTTGCTATAAACAGACCACGGGTTTCTATTTCAGCTTCGCAATGATGGTCTGGTCGCCAGTTGTTGACTGTCCCATGCGCACGCAGACTTCGCTACCAATAGGAAGGAATACGTCAACGCGCGAGCCGAATTTTATGAATCCGAGGTGTTCGTCTATGAAGCAATCCTCGTCGTTCTTCGCGTAAGTCACTATTCTTCTTGCTACTGCGCCGGCAATCTGACGGCAAAGCACGTGCTGGCCGTTAGGTGTCTCTATCAGACAGTCGGCATGTTCATTCTCCTCGCTTGCCTTAGGCAGCCATGCCTTGTGCCATTTACCATTCTGGTGCTTCACCGAAATCACCTTTCCATCAACAGGAAACCAGTTGGCGTGGACGTTCCAAAGGCTCATGAATATCGAAATCATAAGCCGTCTGTCGTGGAAATATTGGTTTTCATCAACTTCTTCTATCACCACGATTCTGCCGTCGGCAGGGGCGATGACAATGTTTTCCGTATCGCCGTTGAAGTATCGGATAGGGCAGCGGAAGAAGTTCAGAATGATGCAATATGCCACTCCAAAGAGCAGTATGAAGACGTAGAAAGGTATTTTTGTGTCGAAGACATTGTATAGCAGAATGCCTACGGCAATTATCAGTGCAGCACTCCAGCAGAGGGTTTTTGTGCCTTCGCGATGGAGTCGTATCTTCCTAATCTTTTTTAGTTTTATACCCATAGTCGTAACTTTTCACTACTTATTAGCCTACAAAGTTACACTTTTTTTTTGTTTTATGCACTTTGTGTCGGATTTTTTTACTACAAAGTTTAGCATTTATTTTCATTTTTGCTTTATATTTGCTTTAGTATTACCCAAATTGTACGTTGTAAATGGTAAATGGTACATGTTTCGACACCTTATTATAAAACGCGCGTGCATGGGTGCGCGTGTGCGCGTATTATGAGCCGAAAGAAAGAAAAAGTCCTGCTTTTTGCGATTTATTTTCTGATAGGCCATATAGATTTTACAGATTCCATAGATTGTTTAGCGCAATGGCTTTCAAGGCATATTTCAGCCTTTCACACCTGAGGTGTTACGTGTGCCACACCTAAGGTGTTACTATGGTTCACACCTAAGGTGTTCGCGACTCAACACCTAAGGTGTGGAGGGCTGAAAATTGCTTTAACTAACCAGTTCGCATTTGATGCCTTGTTTAAGGGTTTCATCTGTTCCCTTTGCAAATATGAGGCCAAAAAATCGAAAAGTCCTGTTTTTTAACTAATTTTTTGCTTGAATTTACACATTTTATATCATTTATCTACAAAAAAGACCTGCGAAAATGGTAGGATTTGCGAATTTTCTTGTAATTTTGCATGCGTTATTAAAAAGATGAATAATTACTGCTGGTGTGATGATATTTGTTTGACCCCAAAGGAGTCTAACTATGTTAACCGCAGGTCGCAGACCTGCGGAGAGACATCTTCCCTCAACATCGACCCTGAATGGGGACACTTTCAATAATGGTGTGAATATAGTACGACCCCGTTGGGGTCGAATGTTGGTTTAGGCTTTGCTATCTGCAGGTCTGCGACCCGCAGTTAACATAGTAAGACCTCGTTGAGGTCTCTAAGGATGAAAAGTCTAATCGTATCCAACTTAAAAAAATAACAAGCGATAGATATAAAATGCTGACAAATATGCAGATTGTTGCCAATGTTTTTCGAGTTTATCGCGTCTGTGCTAATGAATAATAAAAAACAAAAGAATATGAAAATGAAGGGATTTTTGATAGCAATAGCATTGGTTTTGTCGTGCGAAATGGCTCATGCCGACGAAGTGATGACGAAGGAAAGTGATGGAACATACGTTGTGAACACTACCACACTGTGCAGTGTGAAGGGTTATCGTGCCACGACTCCGCTGAATGTGTATATCAACAAAGGCCGTGTGACGCGTGTGGAAGCACTTCCATCACGTGAGACTCCGAAGTATTACAAGAGCGTGAAGGACCAGATGCTGCCAAAGTTCGCGGGCAAAAAGGTAAAGGACTTGAAGAAAGTTGACGCCGTGACGGGCGCCACTTTGAGTAGCAATGCCGTAAGGGAGAACGTGAAGGTAGCTCTTGACTATTACAATAAGAACAAATAAATGAAATTTACGGATTTACTGAATTACTGATTTACAGATTTAATATTTAATTCAGCAAGAGATTTCGTTACCTGAAACAAGCCTAAGACAATATTCATGCGTGAGATGATAGACTGCTTCCTGCCGTGCAAGGAAGCGCAACAGATACAGACAACTATCGATGAACTGCGTGCCTGCAAGTGCGTTGGGCGAGTGTATCTGATTGATGAACAACCGTACAGCACAGCCGTACTGCGCCACATTTCTGAGGTCGCTACGGCTGAGTATGTGCTTCTCAATCTGAAACCTACGCCCGTAAGTTTCGGCTACCTTGCCCTGCCGCGAATGCTGCGTACCATTGCCGATACGGATTCGGCAATGATTTATGGCGATTTCTATTCCATGATGGACGGCAAACGCACGCCTCATCCAGTCATCGACTATCAGTTGGGAAGCCTTCGCAACGACTTCGATTTTGGCAGTATTGTGCTTGTAAAGACTTCGCTGTTGAAAGAATATATCTCGGTGGAATCGCACAAATTTCAATATGCAGCCTTTTACGACCTGCGACTTTTCCTTAGTCGTAAAGGGCAAATCTGCCATCTGAACGAATATCTTTACACGGAGATAGAACTCGACTTGCGGCAGAGCGGGCAGAAGCAGTTCGACTATGTTAATCCTGCCAACCGTGAAGTGCAGATTGAAATGGAGAAGGCTTGCACCGCTCATCTCGAAGCAATCAATGCACTTGTAGATACATCGAAGTACATTACACCGCACTTTGACGAACAGGATTTCCCTGTAGAGGCTTCGGTAATCATACCGGTAAAGAACAGGGTAATGACCATTGCAGACGCCGTGAACAGTGCCCTGCAGCAAGAGACAGACTTCGCTTACAACGTAATCATCGTTGATAATCACAGCAATGACGGTACCACGGAGATACTTTCCGACATGGCTCGCAAGGACGGACGCGTCGTCCATATCATTCCAGAGCGTGACGACCTCGGCATAGGTGGATGCTGGAATCGTGCTATCAACGACGACCGATGCGGTCGTTTTGCAGTGCAGTTAGACAGCGACGACTTGTATTCGTCGCCACTAACGCTCCAGAAGGTAGTCAATGCCTTTTACAAGCAGAAGGCAGCAATGATAATTGGGTCGTACAGAATGTGTAACTTCGACCTCGAAACGCTTCCGCCTGGACTCATAGACCATGCGGAATGGACTGACGAAAACGGTCCGAACAATGCCTTGCGCATAAACGGACTCGGTGCGCCGCGTGCATTTTTCACCACTCTGCTGCGTATGATTCAGATGCCAAACACAAGCTACGGAGAAGATTACGCGATGGGGCTGGCAATCTCACGCCATTTCCGCATAGGAAGAATATTCACAGAGCTGTATCTTTGTCGTCGTTGGCAGGGTAATTCCGACGCAGCTCTGAGCATAGAAAAGGTTAATGCCAACAATTTATATAAAGACCGCTTGCGTACGATAGAGGTGCTTGCACGCCAGCAGATAGCAGCAGGTAAGCACGATTTTGCACAAGAAACAGCCTTGATGCGCTTCTTCAACAACCAGCTTGAGCATTGGGATGAAGTGCGCGAACGCTATCAACAACTCAAGGATGTGCGTGTGAAAGAACTTGCGTGCGATAATGTTGTGCTGAAAGTGCAGTACAACCCAGCAAGAATGCGCTCGACGGGAGCGAAGATAGACGCAAAGAGTCTCGGAGAGCGTCCGTGCTTCTTGTGCGATAAAAACCGACCTGCAGAGCAGATATCAAAGCCGATTGACGATAGGTTTAACCTTTTGGTCAATCCTTATCCGATATTAAGTAGGCATTTCACGATAGTGCAGAATCGCCACAAGCCGCAGGCAATACTCAATAATTACGGAGAAATATTCCGTCTGCTCACGTTGTACCCAGAGACAATGGTGTTCTACAATGGTCCGAAGTGTGGAGCTTCAGCGCCAGACCATGCTCATTTCCAGGCAGGCACAAGCGGCGTGTTGCCTTTGCAGAGCGAATGGCATCATTTGAGCAGAAACATAGAAACGCTGATTTCAATCGACGAGAATAATTTCATAGCACGCGTGAACGACTATGTTTGTGCTGCGTTTGCCATCAAATCGACCAACGAGGAGATGGGTACGACGCTTTTTCGTCGCCTTTACAAGTCGTTGCCGATAAGGAAAGATGAGACCGAGCCGATGATGAATATCATATCATGGCGCGAGGGCGACACATTCATTTCGATAGTCTTACCGCGTGCGAAGCATAGGCCTGATTGTTATTTCAAGGAAGGAGATGCGCAGATTGTTGTGTCGCCTGGGGCTATAGACATGGGCGGAATGATTGTCACTCCGCGTGAAGAAGACTTCGACAAGATGACTCCAGCGCTTGCGTCAGCCATATTGAACGAGTGTAGTCTTGATGATGACAAGATGGCAAAGGTCGTGGAAAAACTCAAGTCGAAGGAGTCAACGGCTCAGCAGAATATGAAGTATGCGGCGGGGGTAATCAAGATTACCGACGAGCCGAATGTGACAGTGGGAATCGTCAGCGGAAAGAAGATAACATTCTCGCTAAACAATCCATATACAGCCAAAGGCGAAGACATAGAAGGGCTGCAGACAGTAGAGTTTGCAGAAGGAGGAATCCTTTGGAACGGAAATAATTATCGCAGCCTGACCTTTACTCCGAAGGCAGCAGATGCTTCGTTTTCGCTTCACGATGTGACAATAGGAAAAGATTTCCATTGGGAAAGAAAAGAAACGCAGGTGTTTAATGGTACGTTGCACATTGTGGTTGAGGCAGACCAGATAACAGCAATAAACGAATTGCCTGTGGAGAAATATCTCACCAGCGTGATATCAAGTGAGATGAAGGCAACGGCTTCACCTGAATTCCTGAAAGCGTCGGCGGTAATCTCGCGCAGTTGGATTATGGCTCAGATTGAGAAACGCAACCAAGCGGGTAAGTCAGACGATAGTTTCTTCTCATTTATCAAGAAGGAAAACGAACTGATAAGATGGTACGACCGTGAAGACCACACGATATTCGACGTGTGTGCCGACGACCATTGCCAGCGCTATCAAGGCATAACGAAGGCAGACAGCAAAGTAGTCTCAGATGCTATCAAGGCAACTCGTGGACAGATACTTGTAGGAGAAGAAGGCATTTGCGATGCGAGATTCTCAAAATGTTGCGGTGGTGTCACCGAAGAATTTCAGTATTGCTGGGAAGATAAGGAGCACAGCTATCTGAAGGCAGTTGCCGATAATCCTTTGGAAGAGATGCATCAATTCGACCTGACAAATGAGGCAGATGCAGAGAAATGGATACGCAGTAACCCTGAATCATTCTGCAATACCAACGATGAGAAAGTGTTGGCTCAGGTGCTGAATGACTACGACCAAGAGACGACAGACTTCTACCGCTGGAAAGTGGAATACACGCAAGAGGAACTTTCTGAGCTTATTTGCAGGAAGACGAAAGAAGACTTTGGTGAAATCATTGATTTGATTCCTGTGGCGCGAGGAAAGAGCGGACGCATCTGGAAACTGAAGATAGTAGGCACAAACAAGACTTACACGATAGGCAAGGAACTTGAGATTCGTCGCGCGTTGAGTGAAAGCCATCTTTTCTCATCGGCATTTGTGGTAGGTAAAGAATACGATAAAGCCAAGTCGGCACAAGTACCATCGAAGTTCGTACTCACTGGAGCAGGATGGGGACATGGTGTCGGCATGTGCCAGATAGGCGCCGCAATGATGGGCGAACAAGGATATAAGTACGATGAAATTTTGTTGCATTATTACAAGAATGCAGAAGTCAAGAAGATTTACAAATAACACCTATATATAATAAGGAAGATGAAACAACGAAATCCGTGGACATGGATTCCAACTCTTTACTTTGCAGAGGGTCTGCCTAATGCAATAGTAACGCTTGTGGCTGTACTTATGTATAAGCGGCTTGGCATGAGCAATACCGAAATCGCTTTCTACACATCATGGCTTTATCTGCCGTGGGTAATCAAGGCGCTTTGGAGTCCGTTTGTTGATATACTGAAGACCAAACGTTGGTGGGTCGTTACTATGCAGTTGCTTATCGGTGCAGCTTTGGGTGGTGTGGCATTTACTATACCTGGTAGTTATTGGATTCAGGGTTCATTGTTCTGCTTCTGGATAATGGCTTTCAGTAGTGCGACGCACGATATTGCTGCCGACGGTTTCTATATGTTAGGCCTCGATGACCATCAGCAATCGTTCTTCTCAGGCATCCGCAGCACCTTCTTCCGTCTTGCAATGATGTTTGGTCAGGGAGTTTTGGTGATGATAGCAGGCAATCTTGAAGTAGTGACGCGCAACATACGATACTCATGGAGCCTTACCTTCTATCTTGCGGCAGGCATAATGATTGCAATAGGCTTGTTCCATGGCTTCATACTTCCACGTCCGAAAGAGGACAAGGCAGCAGTGGCTGATACAGCAGAGGTGCCTACGTTTAAGACAGTGATGAGTGGCTTTGCCGAGACTTTTGTTTCATTCTTCAAGAAAGACGGAATCGTCGTTGCGCTGTTATTCATCTTCTTCTATCGTGCTCCAGAGGGAATGCTCACAAAGATTGTACCGCTCTTCCTCAACGACCCGATGCACAAAGGCGGACTTGGACTTTCACCTCAGGACATAGGTCTTGTGTCGGGAACAGTTGGCTTGGTAGGACTGACCGTAGGTGGCATCTTGGGTGGCATCATAGCTTCGCGCTGGGGACTGAAGAAGACGCTTTGGCCAATGGTTTGCGCCATAACAATTCCCGACTTGGTTTATGTCTATCTTGCGTATGTTCAGCCTGAGAGTTTGTTACCTATTAATATATGTGTGTTCTTTGAGCAGTTTGGCTACGGCATTGGCTTCACCGCCTACATGCTATACCTTATTTATTTCTGCCAGGGAGAACACAAGACTTCACACTATGCTATTTGCACAGGCTTTATGGCTCTCTCGTTGATGTTACCTGGTATGATAGCCGGATGGATGGAGGATATGATGGGCTATGGTCCGTTCTTCATCGTGGTTACGCTGCTTTGCGTCGTTACCTTCGTAGTGTCGGCATTAGTGAAGATAGACCCAGAGTTTGGAAAAAAGAAAGAATAGCCCTCCAAAACTCCGATTAATCGAATCATCGTTAAATCGAAAAATATAAAACACAATGAAAAAGAAACTAGTCGTAGGCCTTTTGGCTTTGATAATAGCAAATATTATCTGGGGCGTGATGTCTCCACTTCTGAAAGACCTGCTTAACACTGGCACAATGAGTGGTATGACCGTTTCGGCTATCCGTATGATTATCTGCACAGCATTGTTCTGGGTATTGTCAGTGATACTGCCAAAGAAGGTGACTCAGGACACAGGCATAGCGAAGAAAGACATCAAGTGGATGGCTATCGGAGGCGTGATATTCATTATAGGTACTCAGACCCTAACGAATATCGGTGCGGAATACACTTACCCTGTTGATGCATCGATGTGCTGTTCGGCAACACCAATATTTACTCTCATACTCGGAGCAATATTCTATCATCGTAAGTTCCCGCCTATGCTGAAGATAGTGGGTGTGCTACTTGGACTTGCAGGTGTGCTTATCTTTATCTTTGCCACCGATGAGAATCCTGAAATGCACGTGACAAATCCGTTCCTCGGCGACACGCTTTGTGTGTTGTCGCAGTTATTCGGTGCTATCTATCTCGTGTTCTTTATTCCTCTTGTGGCAAGATATTCCTGCTTCACACTGATGAAATGGCTCTACACATTTGCTACAATTGCCATTCTGCCTTTCACATTCGGTGACGTTATTGCTGTGCCGTGGGCAGAACTATCGGCTATGTCGTGGTTTGAATTGTCGTTTATAGTGATATTGGGCTCGTTTGTCGGTTATTTGCTGATAGCCGTTGCACAGAAGAAGGTGACGCCTACGCTTATTGCCGTTTGCAATTACATCCAGCCAATATCAACAGCAATATTCGCTGCCATAATGGGGCTTGCAGTTATAACTCACGAGAACGTCATTGCTACAATTCTCATCTTTGTAGGTGTATGGTTGGTAAATATGCAGAGTGATGAACTTATAGTAGAGAAGAAATAAACACAAAACCGTAAACTAAGTTCAAGGTTCAAAGTTTCAGGTACAAGGCCCATCCCCCCTTTTCGTCATCCTG
>JAUNQM010000293.1 GCA_030536165.1 Prevotellaceae bacterium
GTCCTGTGAGGTCGAGGCTGAAAGTGCCGTGATTATTAGCCGATACCCAATCTGCAGAGTAGAGAGGATAGCGGACGAGGAGCATGTCGATTGGGAAAGTGATGACGGAATTCGCAAGTTTTCCGCACGTTCCCTTAACTTTCTCGTCTGCCAGCGTTGAGCCTTCGGCTATTGCCTTGCCTGCTACGGAGGAAACATACATCTCGCCATGCTTAGCATTAAACGCCACGTTCATGTCCTGATTGTGAGAAATATAAACGGCATCTGGGTCGGTGGCATTGATTTCAAGATACACGTCGCAATCGTCAACGGTATATTTGCCCGTCGTGTTCATCGTGTAGGCGGTGCCATATGGGTTCTTGATGCGATAAAGTCCTGAGTGCAAAGTGTTCTTCTCAACCTCAACTTTATAGTCGTATTCCTTTATCTTTGGATAGACAGAGTTTGCCACGAGGTCTTCATGATACGGAGCCGTGCCGATTGAATGCCAGTTCTTGGTTGCGGTATAGTTTTGCTTTTGGCTGAACATAGCGCAAATGAGTCCGTCTTTCTGCAATCCAACAAGGATGAATACGTATTTGCCTGAGGTCGGATATTTCACGTCTATATTGCTTGCTTCCGTTGTCTGCAATTCCACGTATGGATATTCGCCATTGACAATGTTGGCAGAATAGTCTGCTATCTGGTCTTCGGAAAGCGTCTCTTTAACAAGGGCATACCTCAGCGATGCGATGTCCTTGCCTACATTAAACGAGAATGTCTGACTTGCAGTGTCGTTGTCTAACTCAGTGACTTCCGAGGCGCTGCTGAGCGACAGGCGATAATCGGCCGCAGCACCTTGAACAGTCAAGGTATCAACGCCCGACCAAGTCTTTGAACCATAGCTGACATAAAGTTTGAAGATGCCTTTCTCTGGGTCATAAGTGCAAGGATACTGAGAGTACGTGTATGACTTGCTAAGTGTCGGCATATCAGATACGTAAACGACTTTACCGTCACTGGTTCGGTATCCGTAGAGTTGCTTGGCAACGGTACATTTGTTTGTCAGTCGGTCGAAACCGATTACAAGCGACTGCGTAGTAGAATACCCCCACCCTTCAACAAGCACCTGGCAGGTGTTAGGGTCGGTCTTTGAAGAACGAATCTTTACAGGGAGGTCGTCAAAAACCTTATCGGAAGTGAATAGACTTGTCTGCACATATCGACCTACTCCATAGCCAAAGTCTTCCCATTCGCCCCAAGCATCGCTGCTGCCAGACTCATCAACAACGACAGGGAACAGTTTCCATCCTGCGGCAGAGAGGTATTGCGACCTTGTGCCATTAGGCACTACAAGCTGAACATGATTCACCGTCTGTGAATCGAAAGTAGTTCCGTATGCCGTTGGAGGAGTTGTTGCCAACACTTCAATCTGCGACAGATTATCGCACCCAAAGAATGAATTACCACCAATGAGTTTCACCGTAGAAGGAATGGTCACCGACGTAAGGCTCTTGCATTTAGCAAATGCCACTGGAGCAATACGTGTGACGGTGTAAGTCTCACCTTGAATATTTACTTTTGATGGTATCTCAATATCGCCTGCATAAGTTTGGCGTGGAGAATATGCCACCTGCACCTCGCCGTTGCCCAGTATATTATAATTGATTCCATCAACAAGAATGCGGTTTGCATCATCGGCAGGATGAATGCCATAGACGTAATTCTGCGATTTAGAATATTTGCCCGCAACCGACGAGAGGAAATATCCATTGCCGCTGCCATTCCATCCGAAGTTGAAATGGAAATAGTCGCCTGAAGCATATCCGTCGCACACAAAAGCATGTGCTCCCTCACCACTTGAGCCACCATAAAGCAATGGGCGGAAAGCATTAAGATTTTCCTTTATCGTCTGATTCCATGAAATATCGGTCGTAGAACTCGTTCTGGTTTTGTATTTCACATCAGAACTATAGCTGAAGTACGACTTGTATGCCGTGACGGTAGCAGTTTTTATTGCCCCGCTGCTCGGCCCGTAATTCATGTCAACAGCATAGCCTGCATCTACCATTACCCTTGCGACAGCATTTCCTTGCTCAGTAGTGTAGCTAACGTATGATGGAATTATATTATTCCATTCATATACCGACTGCGAGAAATCAGCAGTAAGGGTCTTATTTCCTTTCTCCCATTTATACGAATGAGAGCCTTTGCCCTGCAATGGCCAACAGTGGAAGAACATAACCTGAGACATTGCCGTTGCAACGCAACCTGTTACACATTTATCACCGTCAAGAGTTGGAGTGTAGGTGTTGAAAGGAGCACTTTGTCCCCAAGTAATATCACCGAGCAGAGGTGGAATAACAACCTCGTATGGTTCATCGACAGTCGTGGCAGGAATAGTCTTCACGCCATCACGACGTGCAGCCTCTATCTGATCACTATACTGCGAAAGCCACCACTTGGCATTTGCGGGCAGTTCGTCGTAGTTGAAGTTTCCATAATCGGAATATCCGATTACTGTTTCGCCGATAATATCGTCGGCTGATACAATGACAAAACCATTATTTGCAGAAAGATTAAAGACATAAAAATCCTTCTTTTCTGCTGTCTTGGCTGTGTATGACAAGTTCAGTTCGGCAGTGCTAACGGAACTTTTCTTCACGCGCAAGCCTGTTGCGCCTAAAGAAGAAGCATTGTCGAAAGAAGCTACAAAGGACAAGGCTTTCTCTTTAGCCTTGCTCAAAGGTATCTCGCTGGCACTAATGGTAACAGAAACAAGTAATACAGTTAATAGTAACAAGGTCTTTTTCATTGTCATTGTAAATAGGAAAAGGCTATGGCAACCTATCGAGCCATAGCCTTTATAAAATGTGATAAATTATTTGCCTAAGATAATACCAGCTGTGCCTGTGATGTCAGAAACAGTGATTTCGCCATCACCATCTACGTCAGCATTATCCTTGTTGAATGGACTTGGATTGTT
>JAUNQM010000294.1 GCA_030536165.1 Prevotellaceae bacterium
CAGAAAATATCTTTTATAGTACGTGCTAACACATGATGAATACCAGGCAGACCGTTTGCAGAAGGAGGACCTTCGAAGAAAATAAAACGAGGACAGCCTTCTCTTTCGGTAATAGATTTACCGAATACATCCTCTTTTTCCCACTTCTCTAATACGTCTTTGTTTACCTGAGGTAGATTCAATCCTTTGTGTTCTCTAAACTTTCCCATACTTTATTATATATATGTGTTCTTTTTCTTAGATTTTAGTTATATTTTATAATGACTTGCAAAGTTACACTAAAACAACCAAAAGACAAAATAAAATGTCTAAATTTTATTTATTTTTATCTTTTGCCTATTCATCTTTTACTCCGGATTTAACTTTGAGATACCTACGAAAGTATTTATGAAACTTGAAAAATAATGTTTTCGTACTGTGACGTATATTGCAGTGCTCAGATGGCATTATTGGTATTAGAAATAAACTGCTAAAATATGTACTGCAATATATTCTGTCATACTTTTACCTCCAGAGCATGTAGTTAAAGTAATACTTTAACGACCATATATGTAAAATCCTGTAATTTTGTCAATTCAATATTTTTGCTTAACTTTGCACTCGAAATCAAAAAAGGTCGTGTGGATCTTTTCACAAAAATTGATTATGAAAAAGGTATTGATAGCATGTCTGCTATTCTTTGCAAGCAGTGCTTGGTGCATTGCTGGAAATGAGGCAGACAACAAGAATTTCGATTGGGAAGCCCTGATTCAAGCAATTATTAAGGTTGAAAGCAACGGAAACGCAAAAGCCGTAAGCGGAAGGTCAGTTGGAGCACTTCAAATTACTCCAGTTTTGGTTCAGGAATGCAATCGAATTCTCAAGCAACGAAAGAGTAGTAAAAGATACTCTCTTAATGATAGGTTCAGCGTTGAAAAGTCTAAAGAAATGTTTCTTTTATTCCAATCACGCTACAATCCTTCCAACGATATTGAATATGCAATAAGATCTTGGAATGGAGGACCTCATTATTCAAACAAAGCCACTCAAAGGTATTACAACAAAGTAATGAACTATTACAAAAAGACGAATGCTTAATCAGCACTCGTCTTTTTTATTTTCAACAATCTTGGATTTTCATCACTTCAATAATCTGCTGCTGGGTTTCGCTGCGTGCAGGGACAAGTGGGAGACGTAGAACATTACTGAGCAACCCCATGTTTGCCATCAGCGCCTTAATACCCGCTGGATTACCATCAACAAACAACAAGCGATATAAATCTTTCAGTTTCGTGTCGATTGCTTCTGCCTCTGCAAATCTTCCTTCTGTCGCATGGTGGACAAATTGTGAATACAGTTTTGTGTAAGCATTTCCAATGACAGAAATCACACCAACCCCACCCTCTTTTGTTATCTGCAACGTGAGTCCGTCGTCGCCGCTTATTACATCGAAATCTTCCGGTTTATCGTGAAGTATCTTGACTATCTGCTCTATGTTGCCCGATGCTTCCTTAATACAAACTATATTATCGCATTCACGCGCAAGCCTGCATGTAGTCTCGGCGGCGAGGTTCACACCTGTTCGCGCAGGTACGTTATATAATATAATAGGTAATGGCGAAGCTTCTGATATTGCCTTGAAATGTTGGAACAAACCTTCCTGCGTAGGCTTATTGTAATAAGGGCAAATGCTGAGCACTCCGTCAATGCCTGTAAAGTCGGCAGTCTTCAGTTCATGGCATACGGCATAAGTGTTGTTGCCGCCACACCCGATAAGGATGGGCACACGGCCAGCCACGGTTGATACTATCAACTCTTTTATTTGCTGCTTTTCTTCATCGGTGAGCGTCGGCACCTCGCCTGTGGTGGCGAGTATGCACAGAAAGTCAGCGCCATTCTCAATCTGATAGCTTACGATTTGTTTCAGCGCATCATAGTCAACGTCACCATTTTCGCAGAAAGGCGTGACTAAAGCTATTCCTAAACCTTTGAAAATATTCTTCATCCTACTTTACCGATACTTGCAGTGGCATGTTTATTGCGTCCATAAAGGTGTTAATGCGGCATTGCCATTCGTTCTGGTTGCGAACATCATACTTGCTCCATGCGCTTCCGAAATAATAAGTGAACTTATCATTTGGATTCATCTTTTTATAACCGATGAGGTGACCTGCAATTCCGTTTTCAACAATAGCTGAATTTACATACTTTGTCTTTACGTTGTTGTCAGGATACACAACGGCTGTATAAATCTGGAAGTTCTGCTTTGTCGGATTGTCGGTAGGATCAGCATACTGAATAAAACCTCTTCCGGCAATAGCACTTTCGGTGTCTTCAGCATGTACCACGATGCCTGAGCAAACGTCATAAGCATTCGACATTCCTTCATACCACACAACCATCTTGTTGAAGTTCGAACCCTTGTCGAGACTGAGCAGTCTGTGCTCAACAACCTTCTTGTCCTTTCCAACCGTCGTTGGCTTGTAAGTTAAATCAACAGTGAAACGCAGAGGACCATTGTCGAGAATCTTATACTTGTCGTAGCAATAAGGGAATACAATTTGTCCGTCAACAAGGAGAGCAGGCGTACCGCAGCCAAGCGAAGGACCTACCTTATAGCAGTCAAGTCCATATCCATGGTCGAAATGGTAAGTCGTGGCTACCTCTAACTCAAAAGCTTCTTCTGTCTTACCTTTCTCCTTGAGTTTCTTTATTTTCTTTGCAGCTGCATGCTCTGTCTTGTAGCGTTTATCCACTTCTAGGTCTGGTGTACCTTTTGTCCAAACGTCATTTCCGTAAGCCTTTTCGCCTGATGCCTGAAGTGCAGGGCCATAGAGTCTGTAAGCAGTGCGGTCGTTTTCCCATGCAATATCATCTACACGCTCTGGGTGATGCGCACCATGCACAAAGCATTGCATCTTTTCAGGCTTGCCCAAAGCAACGGTAAAATCAGCCGTTCCGCAAGGACGTACTGAAGCAA
>JAUNQM010000042.1 GCA_030536165.1 Prevotellaceae bacterium
AAACCTAAAACCTTCCCTTCCTGTCTATTCGTATTGCCTCAATGCAGAGATGAGTGCTGTGTTTTCGGCTTTGGTACCTATGGTTATGCGCAGGCAGTTCTCGCAGAGCGGAACATGATTGCGGTCGCGAACCATGATGCCTTTTTGCTTTAGGTATTCATACACGGCAGGGCCATTGTCGAAGCGTGCGAGGAAGAAGTTTGCATCAGACGTGAACACACGCTGGCAGTAAGGTAGTTCTTCCACGGCATTCATCACGCGCGTGCGCTCCTCTAATATCTGTATCACGCTCTTCGCCACATCCGATGTGCGTCCGAGTATGTTGAGTATCTCGCGCTGCGTCACCTCGTTCACGTTGTAAGGGTATTTCACCTTGTTCATGATATTGATAATCTCCTTCGATGCGTAAGCCACTCCGAGGTTTACCGATGCGCACCCCCATGCAATGCTAAATGTATTGAGGATGATAAGGTTTGGATAGTCGTTGAGTTCTGTTCGCAACGATGGTATTGAAGAAAAGTCGCTGTAGGCTTCATCGACCACCACGATGCCCTGAAACTGTTTCAGCACTCGCTCAATCTCTGTGCGGTCGATGCTGTTGCCTGTTGGGTTGTTAGGCGAACAAATCCATATCACCTTTGTGTTTGAGTCCATTTCGGCAAGCAGGTCGTAGCATTTCACCTGAAAGTCTTCATCGAGTAGCACAGGGCGGTATTCTATCTCGTTGATGAGTGCTTCAGCCTTGTAGCGTGCGTATGTTGGCTCTATGGCAATCACATTGTCCTTGCCTGGTGTGCAGAAACAACGATAGATGACATCAATGGCTTCGTCGCTGCCGTTGGCAAGAAACAGTTGGTCTTCGCTCACGCGTTTCATCGGGGCAAGCGCTGCCTTCACCTTTCGCTGCAGTGGGTCTGGGTAGCGGTTCAAGGGCTGATTGTTTGGACTCTCGTTTGCATCGAGCAATACACACGCCTTGTTCTGGTCGTAGAGTTCACGCCCACTCTTGTAGCTTTCAAATGCCAATATGCTTGGCCGCACTAAGTCTTCCAGTTTCTTCATTGTTTGCGGTTATATAAAATGTTTCATCCAAAACGTCATCCTGAATCGACGCAACAGCGAGAGGCATCAAGCTTGCTTGATATGCCCGAGCTGCAAGGAGATGCCGAGCAAGCGAAGCGCAGTTCTCGGCAACTTGATTCAGGATCTCCTTCTGTACGTTCTAAAAGCCCTAAATAGTAAATCGTAAATCATTTGCAATGTGTCTTTACTTTATTGCAATCCGTTTGTATTCGTTCCAGCGTCGCATGATGTTGCTCACGTAGCCTACGGTCTCGCTTCCGCGCATGTAGCCTGCGTGTACCAGCGAGTCGTTTTCGTAATACTCAGGGTCCTGAAGTTTGAGCACATACGGTGCCAGCGACTCCCAGTTGTTGTAGCGGTTCATGTTGTCGGCCCTTGCCAATGCCTGTGCATCGCGTATGTGTGCAATGCCGCCGTTGTAGCATGCGAGCACGAATTTTATCTTATTGTCGCGCCCAGGTATATTACCAAGCGAGCCACTAATCTCTCGTATCAGCTTTGTGGCTGTAAGGATGTTATGCTCTGGCTCGAAGATTTGTTTCAGTGGAAGTCCGAGGTTTTTGGCTGTGCCTGGCATAATCTGCATAAGTCCACGAGCACCAGCAAACGACTGTGCCTCTGGGTCGAACTTGCTCTCCTGATAGCATTGCGCAGCAAGCAGTCGCCAGTCCCATCCGCATACGTTGGCGTATTTCTTGAACAGATGGTCATAGACACTAATCTTTCCGTGCTCACGGTCGAATATAGGAGCAATGTATCGTCGGCTTGCGCCACCAGTCATCACGAGCATCTGCTCTTCCGACTTAGCCTGACTGCGCAAGTCGGGCTTAAACCATCGGTCGAGTGCAGCCTTCAGTTTTGGCGATGCCGACCTTACCGTCCACGACAAATCTTCGTCTTTCGTCTGCTTCGTAGCACCCGCTGCGAGCAGTTTCAGATTCTTTGAACGTATGACGCTCTCAGGCAGTGGAGTGATGATTATGTCGCCTAAACCTTTGTGGAGTTTGTCAATCATGTCGAGCGTGTCCTTGCATACTTCGCCGCGCACGAACAGTCCTTCGTGGCGTGCAAAGTTCTCTGCCATAAGATATTCCACGCCGAGCGCACGCTTATGGAATTCATAGAAAGTCTCTTTGCCTTCAAGTGTAAGCACAATGACCTCTCCGCACTCCACAATGTCGGGCAAGTCGTATTCCACATCATCCGTAATCCTCATGTTGCTGATAGAGTCAGCGCCAGCATAGAGTATTTTGCCGAAAGGAGAATTGATGACCGTCGCTTCTTCTTTCGGTTGCTTCAGATACATATTGTATATGATGATGCAGGCAACAGCAAACACTATCGCCCCAACAATGGTCAGTATGGTCTTGATGGCACTTTTCATCGGCGTGCAAAGGTACGAATAAGTGAGTTAAATACAAAATAAAAGATGTAGATTTTTAGGTTTACTACTAAAAACATGTGCAATACATCCCTTATTTGTTTGCCCTTACTCGTCATTCCGTGCTTGACACGGAATCTCCTTCATTACGAAAAGGACTGTACGCAACTATGGAGATCCTGAATCAAGTTCAGGATGACGATGGTGGGTGTTGCCGGCAACTGCGCTTCGCTTGCTCGGCATCTCCTTGCAGCTTGAGCATGTCAAGCAAGCTTGATGCCTCTCGCTGTTGTGTCGATTCAGGATGACGATGAGTGATTACAAGAAAAATATTTGGCAAAAAGCAGGACTTTTTTCGCAGAAATGCTCATAATTGCGTGCGCGCGTAATATAATAAGGTATATTCACCCAAGCGCTCGTCATCCTGAACTTGATTCAGGATCTCCTTCTGGACGCTCAATTATCCATTATCAATTATCAATTACTTTAGCCCTTCACACCTTAGGAGTGACACGCGAAACACCTGAGGTGTGACCACCCCTGACACCTTAGGTGTGACACGAGAAACACCTAAGGTGTGGAGGGCTAAAATATGGGATGAATGATGTTGCGATATAAGATTGATAGTGGCAATAACCTTGACGAGTGCTGTAAGGGTTTGTTTCTCTGGTTATTGCTGTACGGAGGTTTCCTCCTTGTAGATGGTCTCGAACAGTTCGCGGAGACGAGGCTCGTTATCTATCAATTCGTGAAGTTGGCGGAGTTTGGTTTGGTTCGGCGACTGCTGTATCCACAACTTGATGTACCCGTGGACTGAATATTTTTCGTCGAGATGGGCTTTAAGTCGCTGGAAGTGTTGTTCTTTGTCCTTCTCTGGATAGTTTGCAAGTCCGAACTGAATGGTGCGGCGGATAACGACTTCCGGCGTCAGGTCGCGGTCAGCCTCTGCCACAATCTTGCCGTAGATGCTGCGTGGGGAGCGTGAGCTTGACGCACGATGATCCTCCACAGCTTCTTTCATGATGCGTATCTCGTCGGTCGAAAACCATTTTTGCAGTCGTTTGTCGGCAGCCAGAATCTTTCCGCTTGTGATGTGGTGTATGGCTCGTGGACCCGATAGCCCGAGGTCGTGGTAGGCTGCTACGACGTATGCCATGTCGATGTTTGCACCGAGGTTGTTGGCTATCTCAATTGAGTTTTTGATTACGCTGTTGGCGTGACTCAACTGATGGGCTTTGTCAAACTGTGCATACTGTGGCAGTATCTGCTGCTCAATAAACTGCATGAGGTCGAGGCTTGGATTGTTCATTGAGGGTATGGATTAGGTTTCAGGTTTCTGGTTTCAGGTTTAAGGTTCTGGAAATTCTAGTTTTTAAGCATGGTCTAATTAAAGAAATTCCATGATACACCTAATCGGAGTATGCTGCTGTTGGTTGGATAATGAGGCGTGAGGAAGGCGTTACGGTTGCCTGTGCCGTTGTTGATGTGAGTGTACATGACAAAGAATCGTGCGTGCTTCAGGAAGAAGTCGGCATAGACGTTCACCCACGGATAGTTGCCTAACTCGGTCTTTTCAGCATTGCCTTGCACGGTGAACACGCCGAGTGCCGGACTGTAGTCAGGTGCGTAGTACTTGGTGAAGTATCTGACGTCGGCTCCAAGGTGTATGTCGAGCACCTTGCGAACAAGGAAACGGAAGTACATGTTGCTGAAGATATTTAGCGCTGGAACCGGCAAAATTTCCTTATCGGACGTTGTCTGATAGGTAATCACATTCTCCCAGTTGAAGGCTCCGAGCGTGACGTCTTGACGCAGCTGTGCAGTCATCACCGTGAGGTTCTTGCTGCTCTGGCAGACTTCGACCATGTTCCCTGTGCGACGGAAACTCTGGTCGGCAAGGATGTTGTAGCGCTGCGACATGTAGATGTAGTTGTTTATATTGTCGAAGGCTATGCGCAGACGAGTGCGAGTGCGTTGCAACGAGAACTCTCCTTCAATCCTTGTGCGTATCTCTTTGTCGAGGTCATTGTCCCACCAATAGTGCTTGCTGTGGTAGTGACGATAGTAGAACGTAGGGTTGTTGTGCTCAACAGAAGCGCGTGCAATGAGTTGCACGGTGTCGTTGAACAGGCGGAAGTTGAGGTCACCGACGCCTTGAATGCGGAACTGACCAGCGTCTTCGCCTGCCAGCCATGTCTCTGCGCGGAGGTTGTAATGCAGCAGTGTGCCTTCAGTCTTAGTCAGAGCCGCACCCACGCTTATGCTGTTTTCGTTGTACGACATGCGTCGGTCGGTGGAATCAGGCAACGTAAAGTTGCGGAATTCGTGAGCCACGAACACCTTCAGACCGGCTTTTGCATACTTGTTGAAGCCTTCGAGCAACGCTACGCCAAACGTGTTGCGGATGTTGTAGTAGCGAGTATCGTCGTAGATGGAGTCGTTGCCATAGCCGTGGTAACGATTGAAGAATGTGTTTTCGTAGTATTCGTTAGGCGAGCGGTATGCCTGGTAGATGCGATTAAAGTAGTTCCATTCAAGCGTGTGGATGAAACTCGTGACAGGCACGAACTCGTCCTTTGTCCATGTTGTGTCCTCCTTTTCGGCGGTCTCAGCAATGAGGGCGTTGATAGAATCAGCATCAACTGTGATGCGTTCTGATGCTTTCTTTTCTTCTTCAGGAAGGTCGCCTTTTATCTCAGCATCGTCAGGTCGGCCTGCAAAGACTGGTTCGTCGTCATACTCCTTGCCCTTCTTCTTGGCTGCATCCTTGAGTTTGTTCTTCTCATTATCCTTTTGGGATTCCATTGCAAACTTCTTTGCCTTAATCTCGTCTTCGGTCATTGGAACTTTTTTCTTGAAACCGAGTTTGTAGCGATGTGTGAGGAACACATGGTGGTTGTCGAACCTGTTCCAGTTGTCGTTTAGCGAAACAGGTATCTCATTTTCCTCAAAAGCAGAGAAACTTTCAGGATGGGTAATGTAGTTATCGTCGGTTATACCTCCGTTTTCAGTTACCTTCTGATGGTTGGTGCTGAAGAGGAAATGCATGTCATATTTATCGCCCAGATAAGAAGAGTGCAGGGTGTAGTTGAAATGAGAATTACTCTGGTTCTGGTAGTATCCGCGAGCATAGATGTAATCAAACTTGAAACCAAATCCGAGACGCTTGTTGGCATTCACCGCAAAGAGAACTTTGAGGTGGTCTTCACCATCTATTTTGTTACCGCAACTGTTGTAACTGAGATTTGTGATAGGAGAAAATGTATTAGTGAAATGGTGCTTTTCTGGCGATATGACGAAGTAATCGTAAGGCTGAGCGAAGATGAATTGCTCCTTGTAATCACGGTCGGTGAAGATGCGGGCAATGCGTGGCGAACCTTGATTGCCGGTGGTGTTGTATTCGCCTTCGAAGCCGTTAGTGAAAAGAGTGTTTCGATACATGAACGGCACTGTGTCAGGCACAGCTGGAGTTACGTCGCCAAACTGGCGGTCAACAGTCCAAACGTGCATGCCGACAGGTATGTCTTCCTCATGGTTTGTCGTGTCCCTATTGCCAGCCTTGCTGCTTGTCTGCATCTGAGGGTCGGCATTCAGACCATTGAACTCAGTCGTCTGGTCGAATTGAGCCATCGTATAGCAATACGAGGCTGCAAGCAGAAGCATGGTTAAGAGGGCACGTTTCATCAATTTACTATTTAACTATTTACGATTTACTATTTCAGATTGTTTGGGGCAGCGGCTTCTTAAAACTCAAATAATGCTTGTACATGATTTAGTTTCTTGGTCGCATAAATCGGATGATATACTCCATCATCTTGAATGCCATGGCGCATAGCACGACAACAGTGCCGATGAATTTGTCGCTTGCAAGATAGATGACGACTCCGACAACGGCACCAAGCATAAATATGATATTCAAGATTTGGCGAATCTTGAATATTGTTTCTTCGTTCATAATATGAATCTTCCTAAACTATTAACTCTAAACTTCTTATTTCAGCAAATTCTCAATTTCGTTGAAGATATAATCCTTGCGGTCGATAGTCTTCTTGCGGAACTTACCAAACATGCGGTTGAGTTTGTCTTGCTTCTTGTTGAGGGCGTAGCGGTCTGTGATTACGTTCTCAGCAGGTTCGTTGAAGCCACCGTCACGGTCTTTCTCATAGACGTATCTCATGCGATACATCTTTGCTGTTGCCTGACCATCTTTGCATGTAACGGCAAGAGTGAAGTCGAAGTCTGTCCTGTCAAGCACGAGTGCAGCTCTGCGGAAGACGAGGTACTCATAGAATCTTGCAGCAACGACACCTTCCTCTGGTTCGTCATATACGATAGAACTGATTCTTGCGTCGTTCTCGTAAGTAATCTGATTAGGCTCTGCAATCCATTCGGTGAGCTTGCCCTTGACAAGGTCAAAGATTTGCTTTGCCGACTTTCCAGGTGCAGCAAATGTCTGTTCAAACACAACTGCGCCATCAACAACAGGAACTGTTCCGGCTGCGTATTTAGGTTCTAGCGTCGGCTTCACTTCCATCATCTCTTTCTTTTCCTTCTCAGTCATTTCCCATGTGTTCTGGGCAAATGTAATGGTTGTGTGTGCAAGCACTATGGCTGCAAGAATAATCTTCTTCATAATATATAAAGTTTTATTTGGCTACAAAAGTAATAAATAAAGTTCATTTATCTGCTTTTATAATAGTTTTTTTAACTTTTCTAATTCATCTCTGTACTGAGCCGCCTGTAGGAAATCGAGGTTCTTAGCTGCTTCCATCATCAGTTTCTCTGTGTGCTTAATGCTCCGTGCAAGGTCGTCCTTGCTCATGGACTTGATCAATGGATCAGCAACACACATGCTTTCTGGACCTGCCTCGGCTGCCATATCCGTGTATGCATGGCGTGAGTTGTCGCTTGGGTTTGTGCTATTTGAAACTATGCCTGATGCATGTATGGCTTTTACTATCTGTTGAGGAGTGATACCATGCTCTTCGTTGTAGCGGAGTTGCTTTTCGCGTCGGCGATTAGTCTCGTCGATAGTCTTCTGCATGCTTTCCGTTATAGTATCAGCATACATAATGACCATTCCGTTAATGTTACGCGCCGCACGTCCTGCAGTCTGCGTGAGCGAACGATGACTGCGAAGGAATCCTTCCTTGTCGGCATCGAGTATTGCCACGAGCGACACCTCTGGCAAGTCAAGACCTTCACGCAACAGGTTCACGCCGACAAGCACCTGAAAGACTCCTGCTCTTAGGTCGGCCATTATCTTCACGCGGTCAAGTGTGGCGACGTCGCTGTGTATGTAGTTCGCCTTCACGCCATTGTCGAGTAGATACTCTGTAAGTTCCTCTGCCATTCGCTTCGTAAGGGTGGTGACAAGCACACGCTCGTTTCTCTCTTCGCGAATGCGTATTTCCTCCATCAGGTCGTCAATCTGATTCTCACTCCTTCGCACTACAATCTCTGGGTCAAGCAACCCTGTAGGTCGGATAACTTGTTCTACGACTACCCCTTCTGCCTCGTTGAGTTCGTAGTCGGCTGGCGTGGCTGACACATATATAACTTGGTGCGTGAGGTCGCGGAACTCGTCGAACTTAAGTGGGCGATTGTCGAAAGCCGCAGGCAAGCGGAAGCCATACTCTACAAGATTGGATTTCCTTGCACGGTCACCGCCATACATAGCATTTAACTGCGGCACGCTGACGTGACTTTCGTCGATGACCATGAGATAGTCTTTCGGGAAGAAATCGAGCAGACAGTAAGGTCGTGTGCCTGGCTGTCGGCCGTCGAAGTAGCGAGAGTAGTTCTCAATACCCGAACAATGCCCAAGTTCACGTATCATCTCCATGTCATACTCCACACGTTCCTTTATTCTCTGCGCCTCAATCATTCGTCCTTCCTTCTCGAAGAATGCCACTTGCTGCATCATATCGTCCTGTATCTGACTTATTGCCGACGCAGTCTGTTCCTGTGATGTGATGAAAAGATTTGCAGGGTATATCTTGTAGCCATCAAACTTTGCCTTTTGTTTCAAAGTAACTTCATCGAGTTCCTCAATCGAGTCAATCTCGTCATCCCAGAATGTTATACGCAGTATATCCTGACTATAAGCTAACGCAACATCAACAGTGTCGCCCTTGACACGGAAGCATCCGCGCTTGAGGTCGATGTCGTTTCTCACGTAAAGTGAGCGCACAAGCCGTCGGAGAAGTTCGTTCCTGCTGAGTATCTGCCCTCGTTGAACCTCTATTACATTCTCGTAAAATGCAGAAGGATTGCCCATGCCATAGATGCACGACACGGAAGAAACCACTATCACGTCTTTCCTGCCTGAAAGCAATGCCGACGTTGCCGCAAGTCGGAGTCGGTCGAGTTCCTCGTTGATGGCAAGGTCTTTTTCTATATATGTGTCAGTCTGCGGCATGTAGGCTTCAGGCTGATAGTAGTCGTAGTAAGAAACGTAGTATTCAACAGCGTTATCAGGGAAGAACCCTCGCAGTTCGTCATAGAGTTGTGCCGCCAAAGTCTTGTTGTGGCTGATGACGAGTGTTGGCTTTCCTGCGTTGCGTATTACATTTGCAATTGTGAATGTCTTGCCCGAACCAGTCACACCGAGTAGCACTTGACTTTTATCGCCACGCTCTACTCCTTCGGTAAGTTCGCGTATCGCCTCAGGTTGGTCGCCCGTAGGCTCATACGATGAGACAAGGTTATACTTTGGCATTGATTAGTCTTACTGATACTGTCGTATTCTTACGTCGATGTTTGTGCCTTCAAGCAGTTTTACGGCTTTGTCTATATCTGTATTGCCATAGTGGTAAGGGAAGAGAACCTTCGGCTTTACCATTGTTGCAGCCTTTGCAAGTTGCTCAGGCGACATTGTATATGGCAGGTTGCATGGCAAGAACGCCACGTCGATGTCTTTTATCTGTTTCATTTCTGGTATGTCTTCCGTATCGCCGGCAATGTAGATGCGGAAACCGTCAATGGTGAGGATGTATCCATTGTCGCGTCCCTTAGGGTGGAAGTTCTGCTTGTCGGCTGATGTGTTATATGCCGGAACTGCCTCTATTGTGATTTGCTGTTCATTGATTACGTCACCATTCTTTATTGCGGTGCCTTTTCCTCCAAGCATTTCTTTGCTATGCGGATTGACTATTATTTTTGTGTCGTCGTTAGCCAATTGGTTTATAGCCTCTGCATCGAGGTGGTCGCCGTGCTCGTGGGTGATAAGAATGATGTCGGCCTTAGGCATCGTGGTATAGTCGGTTACGGGCTGTACTGCCTTAGTCACAGGGTCGATATACACCCACTTCTCGCCAATCTGCATGCGTACGCTGCCATGCTTGATGCAGTACATCTTGATTGGTGTGCCGTTATCTGTGGTAAATTCATCTACCGCAACATTTTGAAAGTTGTTGCTTTGCGCCGTGCAGCCTACAAGGGCACACAGCATTGAAAATATACTCATAAGTTGTCGCATGTTGTATTATAGGAGTTTCATATTAATTGATACTTTAATTGAGATCCTGAATCAAGTTCTTTCAGTCGCGCGATGCGCTTTGTGAAAGCGGCAAAGCCGATTACAGGATGACGGATGGGGGGCTCAAAATGACGGGTGGGGTGTTTTGGATGATGCCCCCCTGTTCGTCATTGCGGGCTTGACCCGCAATCTCAATAACGACGCCCCTCTTACTCCAAATTCTTATTATATGCCTTCAATCTTGGTATGTTGAATATGATTGACAGAATCATGAAGAATAGCAGTGCGTAAGGATAATAGACGTATGGAATCAGCGTCGTCACTGCCACTCCGCCCATTGCTGCTGCCGCAAGGAGGTGTATGCTGTAAGGTATCAACTCTTGTATGATACACGAACTGGTGTCCATCAGACTGGCTGCCTTGCGCGGATCAACACCATATTGCTCGCTAATCTGCTTTGCTGCCGGTGCTATGGTGAAGATTGCAATAGTGTTGTTTGCGGTGCATATACACGTCACAGCACTCAAAAGCGATATGGCAGCCTCGGCACTTCTTCTGCCGCGGATAATCCTTGTGCATTGCTTAGAGAGATATTCAAGACCGCCGTTGTGGGTTATGAGAGCCATCAGTCCTGCGGCAAGAAGGATAATGATGATAAGAGAACTCATGCCATACATACCTTTCTCTATTGCAGCAATCCATCCGTAGAAGTCGAAGTCGCCGTATGCCATGCCCATTGCTCCGCAGAACAAGGTGCCGATTAACAGCAACACGAGGACATCAACGCCCGCCATCGCCATCAATATCACAAGCAAGTATGGTAGCACTTTTACATAGTTTATGTCTGTTTTCACGGCAACCGCCTCTGTCCCGACTCCGAGCAAAAGATATAAAATGATGGTGATTATGGCTGCAGGAATAGCAATCCAGATGTTCACATAGAACTTATCCTTCAGTTCGCACCCCTGTGTGGTGGTGGCTATTACCGTAGTATCTGATATGAAGGAAAGATTGTCACCGAACATGGCGCCACACACAATAATGGCACAAATCAGCGACATATTAGTTCCAGTAGCCTCTCCTATACCCACGGCAATAGGTCCCAATGCTACGATTGAGCCCATTCCAGAGCCTGTAGCCATTGAAACAAAGCATCCTGTGACGAATAGACTGGCGAAAATATACTGCGGTGGAAGGATTGACAAAAGACCATTGACAGTCTCATCGATACATCCCATCTCGCTTGCCGATGTAGTAAAACCTCCTGCGCACATCAATATCCACGCCACAAACATCATCTTCGTCGTACCTGCACCACGGCCGATAATCCTCACCCTGTCGGGAAGGCTGAGCCCTTTGGTGATAGCTACAGCATAGACTGTGGAAAAGAAAAACGATACCAGGACCGATACTTTCGAGAAGTCGCCTGCAATAATCGAAGCCGTGAAGAAGAATACTAAGAAGAAAATTAACGGACTTACCCCTAACAAACCTTTTTTATCTACCTTCATAATACCATTATTATATAATTAGACTGCAAATATATAATTTTTTTCGCAAAAACAACGCATATTGTAAGATAATTTTTTTCGCAACCCCGATTTTGACACATCCTCCATCCCCCTCACCACCTGCTTTTGGCCGTTAAAAGTTGATGGCATCAACTACTCATCGCATACCCTCACTCCACTCATCAATATGCTTCACTCAAGTCGTCCGTTTAACTCGAAAAAAGTTTTTCAAAACTTTGCTCGAAGTTTTGAAAAACTTT
>JAUNQM010000043.1 GCA_030536165.1 Prevotellaceae bacterium
CAACGGCAACTACTGGCGCAAAGTTCTACTCAATTGCTGGTAAGAATATGGAAGAAGGCGGAAATCTTACCACAGTGAAGAGCATCAGCCTCAATGAAGTTGAAGGGGAACTTAAAGCTGGCGTAGCTTACATCTTCCAGGCAACAGATGCAACATTGACGGCAATTTATTCAGGAAATTATGCGTCTCCGGTACCTGCAGAAGATAATAATGGTCTTGAAGGTGTATTTACCGAACAGAATATAGATGTGAGTGTAACCTCTCAGATATATTATGTAATTTCAGGAAAGAATATCTACTATGTTAATTCTAACGTTAAGGTTCCAGCATATCGTGCTTGTATATGGATGGGATCGGTTCCTGAAAGCTCAGGTGCAAAGGCTGATATTGAAATCATCAATGGTGATATGCCAACAGCAATCAATGGCGTAAATGTAGAGATAGCTCCAACTGCAGTGAACTACAATATTGCAGGTCAGAAGGTAAATAAGAACTACAAGGGAGTCGTTATCAGCAATGGTAAGAAGTATGTTGTAAAATAATTAAAACATAAGAGTTATGAAAAAATATATTGAACCAAAATCAGAACTCATAGAAGTAAATACAGAAAATAATTTGCTTGACATGTCGCGTGGTGGTAATACTTTGGACAACGGCATCACAGAAGCAAGTGCTAAGGAAGACGACATTTATTACTTCGGTTGGTAATAGACGTTGAGACTTCAAGGGAAAAAGAATAGGGTTGCTCATGGTAGCGACCCTGTTTTTTTGCGTATATATAATAATGTGTGGCGAAATTTGGTCATGTAAAAATAATGTATTACTTTTGCAAAAACAATTAGCTATGCTGGATTTATCGAAGGTTAAAGGAAAGAAGGTGGCTTACTACACGTTGGGCTGCAAACTGAACTTTTCAGAGACTTCTACGTTTGCACAGCAGATGAAGGAACTCGGCGCACTGAAGGCACAGAGCGGCGAGCGTGCCGATATCTGCTATGTGAATACCTGTTCGGTGACTGACATGGCTGACCATAAATGCCGACAAGCCATCAATCGCCTTGTAAGGAATAACCCTGGTGCATACGTCATGGTTACAGGATGCTACGCGCAGCTGAAACCAGAAGAAGTGGCTGCAATACCTGGAGTTAGTGAGGTGGTCGTGAAGGACTTGAAAAGTTTCACGCCAAGCTGTAGCAGAGGTGACCGCACGAGGTACTTTCTTAAAGTGCAGGATGGGTGCAATTGCTTCTGCACATATTGCACGATACCTTTTGCTCGTGGTCGCAGCCGAAACGGTAGCATCGAAAGCCTTGTAGGCGAAGCACGAAGGGCTGCGGCAGATGGCGGCAAGGAGATTGTCATTACAGGTGTGAACATCGGCGACTTTGGTCGCACGACTGGCGAAAAGTTCATAGACCTCGTGAGGGCACTTGACGAAGTTGAGGGTATTGAACGATACAGAATCAGCAGTCTTGAGCCGGATTTGATAAGCGATGAACTCATAGACTTTGTGGCTGGAAGCCGTAGGTTTATGCCGCATTTCCACATCCCTTTGCAGTGCGGAAGCGACACGGTGCTGAAACTCATGCACAGGCATTACGATTCGCAGTTGTTTGCCGACAAGATACATCGCATAAAAGAGCGTATGCCTAATGCCTTCATTGGCGTCGATGTCATGGTCGGGAGTAGGGGAGAGACGCCTGAATGTTTCGATGAGTCATACAAGTTTATCGAGCAGCTCGACGTAACGCAGCTACACGTGTTCCCATATTCCGAGCGACCAGGAACGAAGGCTTTGAATATTGCATACGTCGTGGATGAGAAGGAAAAGAAACGCAGAAGCAAACTATTGCTTGACCTAAGTAAGCAAAAGACGCACGACTTCTATGCAGCACACATAGGTCGTGAGGCGCTTGTGCTTATGGAACATTCGAGTAAGGGCAAGCCGATGAATGGCTTTACGGAAAACTACGTCCGCGTGGAGATGCCTTCTGATGCTTCGTTAGACAATAAGATTGTAAAGGTTAGACTTGGCGACTTCAATGCTGACGGCTCGGCGCTTAAAGTTGTTGAGTTGTAAAAACAAGTTTTGCATGTGAGCTTTCAAGTTGCATCGCAGAGAATCAGAGAACGCAAGGCTCGTGCTAACGAGAGGAGAGCAACAAACTTGTTTGATTGCTATCCCGAGTGCAGCCGAGTCAAGACGAAGTCAAAGACTCGTCTAATAGAAAAACTCTGCGTGAGATAATATAAACGACATACGAAAGTTGAGTTGTAAATTGTAAATTTTAAGTTGTAAATGGCAAAGACATCAATCGTCATATTGAATTACAACGGTAGGGAGATGCTTGCAGAGTATCTTCCGAAGGTGCTTGCGTGTTCAGGCGATGCCAGTGTCTTTGTTGCAGACAATGCTTCGACCGATGGCAGCGTAGAGATGCTTGCGACTGAATTTCCGCAGGTAAAGACCATTGTTATGGACAAAAACTATGGCTTTGCTGGTGGCTACAATGTTGCATTGAAGGGCATTGATACGGAGTACATGATGCTGCTTAATTCCGATGTGGAAGTTACTGAAGGATGGCTGCAGACGTTGGAGGACTTTATGGATAGGCACGAAGACGTGGCTGCATGCCAGCCAAAGATTCGTGCGCTGAAGAACCGCGAGGCATTTGAGTATGCAGGTGCAAGTGGTGGATTCATCGACAAGTATGGCTATCCTTATTGCCGTGGACGCATCTTCGACACTGTTGAGAATGATGAAGGACAGTATGATGATGCTGTTGAAGTGATGTGGGCGACAGGTGCCGCACTTATGATTAGGCGCAAGGACTGGCTGATTGCAGAAGGTTTCGACGCATCTTTCTTTGCCCACAACGAAGAAATAGACCTTTGCTGGCGGTTGAGAAACATGGGTCGCAGAATCTATGTTGTGCCGCAGAGCGTGGTATTTCATGTGGGCGGTGCAACTCTCGCTAAAGGAAATCCAAGAAAGACGTTCCTCAATTTCAGGAACAATCTTACGATGCTATACAAGAATTTGCCCGACAAAGAACTCGGCAAGGTGATGCGCGTTAGGTGGATGCTTGATTATGTCGCAGCATGGCAGACCCTGATATTGAACAGAAACGTCGGCGACTTCAAGGCAATCTATAAGGCTCGGCGTGCGTTCAGGGAGATAGTGAAAAGCAATCCTGGCATACGAAAGAGCGCAAGGGAAAAGGTAATAGAAGAACTGAAAAACGAGCAGACGCTTGCTCCTTATTTTATATTAAAGGAGTATTATCTGCGAGGAAAAAAGAAATACTCAGACATAAAATAACAATAATTAAAACTAAAAACTATGAAGAAGATATTGATGATTATAGTCCTGCTGGCTTTTACGGCCGTATCAGCGCATGCAGAAACCTTGACGGTGACGTGTAAGAATCAGCTTAATACGACACGTACTGACGAACCGATAGTGGTAAATATTGAAGGCATGAATGCCGTTTCAGCCATTGTGACTGCCGATGGTAAGGAAATACCTTGCCAGATTGACGACCTTAACGGCGATAGTAAGATGGACGAAATTTGTTTTGTAGCAGATTTCGGAAAGAAAGAAACACGTGTGTTCAAGGTGGAAACATCTTCTACGGAACCAATGAAGACTTATCCTGCAAGGGTGTATGCAGAGATGCTTCTCAACAATCCAAAGGAGAAGGGTAAGAGACAGACGTCCTACATCTCGGCACTGACTGTCGATGGCGATGTGAATCCTTACAACCTCCTTCAGCATCACGGTCCAGCATTTGAGTCGGAACTTGTGGCATACCGCATCTATTTCGACAAAAGACAGACCGTTGACATCTATGGAAAATACAACAAGGGACTCGAAATAAAACAGACCCAATTCTATCCTACAAAGGAAGAACTTGCTTCGGGCTTTGGTGACGACTGTCTTTGGGTAGGCAACACGCTCGGTGTGGGCACACTCAGGGGATGGGATGGCAAGGCTCCGCAAATGCTTGACAAGGTATCTCACAGGACAGAACGCATCGTTGCTCGCGGTCCGATAAGAACCGTTGTTGAGGTGAAAGACGAAGAATGGGATACTTATAATGAGGGTAAAAAGCCTGTGAACATGATTACACGATACACACTTTACGCTGGTCATCGTGATGTGGAGGTGAAGACGACTTTTGCTGAAAATGCAGATGACTACACGTTTTGTTCGGGAATAATCAATGTGAAGAACTCGACTGAATACTCTGACAAGTCAGGACTTCGTGGCTGCTGGGGCACTGACTGGCCTGTAAGCGAAAAGGATTCTGCAGGTCATAAGCGCGAAACAGTGGGCTTGGCAGTCAGCTTTAATAAGAAAAACTTCCGCAAGGAACTTCCAGCTGACAAAGACAACTACCCAATGCTCGTGTCGCCTGTTCAGTCGGAGATAAAATACTACATTGCATTTTGTAGCGACAATGAATCGTTTGGCTTCCACACTGATAAAGATTGGTATAAGTGGATGCAAACGTGGAAGAAAGAAATAGACTCTCCTATAGTTGTAAGTTGTAAATAGTAAGGGCATTAATAAAGCCATGAGTGAGCCATTAGCAGAAAGAATGCGTCCAAAGACGCTGGATGAGTACATCGGGCAGAAACATCTGGTCGGTGCTAACTCTGTGTTGCGACGAATGATAGATTCGGGGCACATAAACTCATTCATACTTTGGGGACCTCCAGGAGTAGGGAAGACTACCCTTGCGAGGATTGTTGCGCAGGAGGTTAAAGTGCCGTTCTACACGTTGAGTGCTGTGTCGAGTGGGGTGAAAGATGTTCGCGATGTTATCGTCAAAGCGGAAAAAGACCGCTTCTTCAACACCGAGAGTCCTATCCTGTTCATTGATGAAATACACCGATTCAGCAAGTCGCAACAGGATTCTCTTTTGGGCGCAGTGGAGAAAGGAACAATAACGCTGATAGGCGCAACAACTGAAAATCCGTCGTTTGAAGTAATACGCCCTTTGCTCAGCCGATGCCAGTTGTATGTGTTGAAAGAGCATACGAAGGAGGATCTTCTGCAACTACTCAATAGGGTGATAACGGAAGACACGATATTGAGCACAAAGAATATCGAACTTCGTGAGACCGACGCAATGCTTCGATACAGCGGAGGAGATGCACGAAAACTGCTCAACATACTTGAACTTGTCACCGCACAAGAGAATGCAGAAGGTGGAATCGTGATAACGGATGAACTGGTAAAGAGCGTGTTGCAGACCAATCCTTTGGCATACGACAAGGACGGAGAAATGCACTATGATATCATTTCCGCATTCATCAAAAGCATCCGTGGCAGCGACCCTGACGGTGCTCTCTACTGGATGGCAAGGATGATAGAGGGTGGGGAACAGCCTGAGTTTATAGCACGACGACTGATTATCAGTGCAAGTGAAGACATTGGGCTTGCAAACCCAAATGCGTTGCTTTTGGCAAATGCAGCATTTGATGCTGTGATGAAGATTGGATGGCCAGAAGGGCGCATACCATTGGCTGAGGCTGCGGTCTATCTCGCGTGTTCGCCAAAGAGCAATTCTTCTTATTTAGGCATAGGAGCAGCCTTGCAGGAGGTCAACAGTTCAGGCAATCAACCAGTGCCTTTGCATTTAAGGAATGCTCCGACAAAGCTTATGGCAGAGTTGGGCTATAGCGATGGCTACAAGTATTCGCATGACTATCCAGGACATTTCGCCCCACAGCAATACTTGCCTGACGCACTGAAGGACAAACGCTTCTGGCATGCGCAGCACAACAGTATGAATGAGGAGAAACTATATGAGTATATGACAAGATGCTGGGAAGATAAATATAAATAATGGTTGATGGTTCAGAGGCTAGGAATTCTAGATTTACTAGAATAACTAGCTCCACACAACCTTCACCCCCCACAACCTATAACCACACAAACGATGATTTACACTAACTTCAAAGGTAAAGAACTTTCAATGTTAGGCTTCGGCCTGATGAGACTTCCTGAAAAGGATGGACAGATTGACGCTGCCCAGGTGGAGACAATGATTGAAGCTGCAATAAAAGGTGGCGTGAATTATTTCGACACAGCATGGCCATACCATAACGGCACGTCGGAGACTGTTGTGGGAGAGATCCTCAAGAAGTATCCACGCGAGAGTTTCTATCTTGCAGATAAGTACCCAGGGCATCAGCATTTCAAGGAGTTTCATCCAGAAGAGATATTTGAGAAACAACTCAAGAAATGCCAGGTAGATTACTTCGACTTCTATCTGATGCATAATATGTGCGAGAACAGTCTTGCAGACTATATGGACAAACGATGGGGAATGCTTGAATATTTCGTGCAGCAGAAACGCGAAGGGCGCATTCATCATCTCGGTATGTCAACCCACGCAAGTGCCGAGACGCTGCGCGCGATACTTGACTCCGAATGGGGCAAGGAGATCGAGTTTTGCCAGATACAACTTAATTACGTAGATTGGACGTTGCAGCAAGCAAAGGAAAAGGTTGAAATACTTCGTGAGCATAATATCCCTATTTGGGTTATGGAAGGACTCCGTGGCGGTCTGCTTGCCAATCCTCCTATTGATGCCTTCCGTTGGTTGCAGTCGATAGATGGTGTCACGGTTGTGTTGAGTGGTATGTCAAATCTTCAACAGGTCATTGATAATATAAGTATATTTAATGAAAGGAAGCCGCTCAGTCAGGACGAGTTTGAGTCACTCTCAACGAATTGCAATTTGCTGAATAATGTATTACCATGCACAGCATGCCGCTACTGCACGAGTGAATGCCCGATAGGGTTAGACATACCAACCCTGATAGCGTCGTATAATGACATAAAGGTAACGCCGGAAGGTCAGGTGGCTTTTACACCGATTATGTATATCGAGACGCTTGACGAGTCAAAGCAACCAAAGAGTTGTCTGGCGTGTGGAGCTTGTGCTTCGGTTTGTCCGCAGGGTATAGACATTCCACAGGCTATGAGTGATTTGGCTGAAAGCTACGACGGGGCAAAGAAGTGGTCGGATATATGTGAAGAGCGAAACCGTCTTAATCCATAGCGGAATCAGAAAATCAGGGTAACAAGGATGAAGAAGATAATATATGACAAAATAGACAAGGCGAAAATCGCAGAAATGAAGAGAGTCGTCTTCCCTGGGAGGATATTTGTTATCACGACAGAAGGCGAGGCACGACGCGCAATCGATTATCTGATGACATTCAAACTCGTTGGCGTAGATACTGAGACTCGGCCTTCATTCCAGAAAAGAAAGACAAACAAGGTGGCTTTGCTGCAGGTCAGCACAGAAAACGAGTGTTTTTTGTTTCGCCTTAATCGTCTTGGCATAACGCCAGACATAAAGAGATTTCTTGAGTCTGATGTGATAAAGGTTGGTGCTTCGTTGCATGATGACATTCACGTGATGATTACACGTCAGAAGTTTGCACCGAAGAACTTTGTTGACATACAGAAGATTGTTGAGCAGCTTGGCGTGAAAGATAAAGCCTTGAGGAAACTCTATGCGAATTTCTTTGGCATGAATATTTCAAAGACTCAGCAGTTGACAAACTGGGAAGCCGACATACTTACCGATGCGCAGAAACAATATGCAGCCATCGATGCGTGGTCGTGCATCAAACTCTACAATGAGATAACACGTCTGATTGCAACGCAAGACTATGAATTGGTAGAAACCGTTAGTTTGACTGATAATGTATAACCCATTGTGCACTATAAAACCGCAAAATAACAAATGAAAAAAATATACCTTAAGAAAGGCAAGGAAGATAGCCTTAATCGTTTCCATCCGTGGGTGTTCTCTGGTGCGATTCATCATACCGATGATGGCATCGAAGAGGGAGACATCGTAGATGTCATTACTTCCAATAACGAAAAAATCTGCGTTGGTCACTATCAGATAGGCAGCATCGCTGTGCGAGTGCTTTCCTTTGATGGTGAGGCAATCGATTCAAACTTCTGGGAAACGAGACTCCGTTCAGCATTTATGATGCGAAAGAGAATAGGCATGGCTGATAATCCTTCAAACAACACTTACCGTCTCGTTCATGGCGAGGGCGACCTTTTGCCTGGGCTTGTTGTCGATGTCTATGGCAAGACAGCCGTTGTTCAGGCTCACAGCGTCGGTATGCATGTCTGCCGTAAGCAGATTGCAGAGGCGCTCATGAATGTTATGGAGGGTAGGGTAGAGCACATCTTCTATAAGAGTGAGACTACATTGCCGTTCAAGGCAGACCTCGGTCAGGAAAACGGTTTCCTGTTTGGGGGCAGCGACGACAATATTGCTGTTGAGAATGGATTGAAGTTTCATGTGGATTGGTTGCGCGGACAGAAAACAGGCTTCTTCGTTGATCAGCGCGAAAATCGTTCGTTGCTTGAGCATTATGCAAAGGACAAGAATGTACTCAATATGTTCTGCTACACAGGTGGCTTCTCGTTCTATGCCATGCGTGGAGGTGCTAATTTGGTTCACTCTGTTGATAGCAGCGAGAAGGCAATCGAGCTTACACGCAGCAATGTAGAACTGAACTTCCCTGGTGATAAGCGTCATGAAGCCTACTGCGAGGATGCTTTCAAGTATCTCGACATGGCAGGCAACAACTACGACCTCATTATCCTCGACCCGCCTGCGTTTGCAAAACATCGTGCCGCACTCAAGAATGCACTCAAGGGATATACGCGTCTCAACCAGAAAGCCCTTCAAAAGATACAGCCAGGAGGAATCCTCTTCACGTTCTCATGTTCACAGGTTGTTACAAAGGACAACTTCCGCAATGCCGTGTTTACTGCTGCGGCTCAGGCTAAGAGAAAGGTTCGCATCCTTCACCAGCTTCATCAGCCTGCCGACCACCCAATCAATATCTTCCATCCAGAAGGTGAATATCTCAAGGGATTAGTCCTTTACGTCGAATAAAGATAGATTTCTATAGCATCTATATTAATAATGAACAAACTTCGTAGTTACATCGCAAAGCACGACTTGCTATCACTTGATGGCAAGTATCTTGTAGCCTTGAGCGGTGGTGCCGATAGCGTGGCGCTTCTGCTTATGCTTACCGATATTGGCTATAAGGTTGAAGCTGCTCATTGCAACTTTCATCTTCGCGGCGACGAATCAAATCGCGATGAGAAGTTTGTCAGAGAACTCTGCGAGCGGTTGAATATCCCCCTTCATACCACTTCGTTTGATACTCTTGCTTATTCCCGCGAGAAAAAGATTAGCATAGAGATGGCTGCGCGTGACCTTCGCTATGATTATTTCTTACGCGTAAAAACCGAAATCAAAGCCGATGCTATTTGCATCGCTCACCACAAAGACGACATTGTGGAGACCGTTCTTATCAATCTCATCCGTGGCACAGGCATTAAAGGCCTTACTGGAATACGCCCTAAGAACGGAGACATCGTGCGCCCGTTGTTATGTCTTGACAAAAGCGAAATCCTCAGTTATCTTCACCAGAGGCATCAGACCTACGTAACAGACAGCACCAATCTCGTTCCTGATGTTGTCAGAAACAAACTCCGCCTCAACGTTATTCCGATGTTGAAGGAGATAAATCCAGCCTTTGTTGATAATGTGGTGCGTATGGCTGATAATATTACCGACGCAATAGCTGGTACGGCTGAAAACGAACTCTTTAATATTCTCAGCGTTTTCGGCTTTAATGGCAAGCAGACTCGTCAGATAGCCGATGTCACTCAAAGCGGAAAGATTTTCACTTCCGCAGCATACGAACTCCTTGTTGACCGCGACAAGTATATTATAAGTCGTCGTCAAACCGCCGATATTAGTTCTTCTATTGATTCTAAAATATCTGGAGAATCTGGCTTTTCATTAATCACCACCATCATTGACATCGATGAAACATTCAGCGTGCCGCGCGACAAGTGTTGCGCCTGCCTTGATGCAGACCTCGTCAATATGCCTGTCACACTCCGCCAAGTGCAGACGGGAGATAAGTTCGTGCCTTTTGGAATGAAAGGCAAAAAACTCGTGAGCGATTTCCTAACCGACATAAAGATGCCGCTTACCGACAAGCGTCGTCAACTCGTTGCCATTGATTCAACGGGTGAAATCCTATGGGTTGTCAATCAGCGCCCCGACAATCGTTACCGCATTACCGACAAAACCACAAAAGCCCTCCTGCTTAGCGTGGAATCGTAGGTTCTTTCTTTCATCAAGCGCAAAAAATCCTCTATAATTTGCGTCTAATCAAAATATTATTTGTAATTTTGCAACGTATTATGCGTACTCCACTAAATGATAGACGATATTTGTCGTCAATCGCTATGACGCAATGACGAAAAGAATAACAGAAAAAAGACAATAATAAGCCATAAGTTAAACATAAAAAAGAAATGCATTTGAAGAAAATTTCTATTATCGCATCTATGCTGATGTTGGGCATCGGCATGGTAAATGCCCAGACAGCCTACACTTCGGTTCAGCAAAATGGCTCGAAGATAGCAGCACTGGGTACGGCAGCCTTCAGCGTAACGGACAACCCTACTGTGGAGTTCATCGACGGCAAGGCAGTAATGAAGATTGACGAGAACACAGTTGCTGAATTACCAATGACAACAAACGGCGAACTTGTTGTAGATTTCACCGCTCCAGAAGGTGATGTAAACACGGTCAGCAAGTCTGTCAGCGCAGCTGGCTACGCTACTATCTACAGTCCCTTCCAGTTGCAGGTGCCTACAACAGGTGTTGAGGTCTATGCTCCTACTTACGACAGCGAGAACCACATGCTCAAGTGCAATGACGACACAAAGGTTAACGGAAAAATACTCCCGGCAGGCACAGGTCTTTTGCTGAGGAATGAAGGCACGGCTAATTTCACAATCTCTGCAGGCGATGCAACTGCAGTAAGCAAGGCTGCGCTGTCTGGTTCAGCACTCACTATCCCAACTGAAAGTGTGGAAGTAGGAGATGGTAAGGCTATCTATACACTCGGACATGAAAAGACACATAAGGATTTGTTTGGTTTCTTCAAGTACTCAGGCACGACCCTCAATGCAGGTGTTGCATACCTTATTGCACCAAAAGCAAGCAGCACTGCAAAGGAAGAAGGCGTAATGTTCTCATTCGGCGATGATGCAAACTCAATCGAAAGCATCGCAACCATGACTAAGAATGTTGATGGTAAGTACATCGAGAATGGCCGCGTAGTAATCATGAAGGCTGGCCACAAGTTTAATGTTAACGGACAGGAGGTAAAGTAGTATGAAAGCAATAGAAAAGAAACAGTACGCAAGCCCTGCATGTGAGGCAATGTCACTTTGCACCTCTTGCATTCTTGCAGGTTCACAAGAAGAAGCGACCAAAATGAAGGTTTATAATACGTTTGAGTATTATGACTATGAGACTGACGAACAATATTAAAAGAGCAACGAACATAATTTATGAAAAAGATATTATTCACCCTCGTGGCACTCTGCGCCACAATGAGCATTGAGGCTCAGAAAATAGAGATTTACGATAAAGGAGAACTTGTGACAACTTATTATAATGAACATGGCCATGAGTACAAGGTAGTGTTTAAAGAAATTATCACAGGCACAGCAAAGAGAACTGGGGACATTGATGTGAAATGGGTACGGCTATGGGCAGGCGGTCCTAAGTTCGCTGAGTAT
>JAUNQM010000295.1 GCA_030536165.1 Prevotellaceae bacterium
AATAGGTTTCGTCTTTCTCTGCAACCTTTCCATAGAAGTCTATCTCCACATTAAGCCCTTCTTCGTGCAGACGACGGCTTAGGTCGAAGATTATCTCAATACCTTTCTCCTTCATCACTCTTGCCATAAACACGCACCTCAGCATGCCGTCTGTGTGGTTGATGGTATGCTCGCTGGCATCCATTCTGAAATTTGACAGAAGTGATACGTTGGTCAGATGGGTTACTTCTTCGAGCCTTTGTTTCATCAGTTCGGTTTCAGCAAACACACAGTTGATATGTGCAAGCATATACTTGTGTATAGGGTTCTTCGATAGGAAGTTCACAAGCCATCCGCCTATCTGGATGAAGTTTATCTTTACGCGAAATATCTTCGAGAGTATGAATAGTATTGGGAAGAAATATTTCAGGCTGTTGCCCGCAGCAGGGTAGAAGACTGTTGAAGACTTACAGAATTTGACGAACATCGTAAACAAAGACATCTTTGAGTGGTGAATCTCTTCTGTGTTGAAGAAATCCACATCGTCCACACGACTTTTCAGCAGATCATAGACGTTGCGCGTCTTTACCGTCTGTCCGTCGAGCTTATTCTCAATGTAGCCAAAGTAGCCTAATACCAATATCTTCATAAGTTTCAAGTTCAAAGTTCAAGGTTCAAAGGTACCCCACAACCGATACCCCACAACCTAAATTTCCCCTTCTATGGGGAGGGGTTAGGGGAGGGCCTCATATACCTTCACACAATCGATATCCATCCATATAGGGAAGTTGTCGAAATCCACATTTGCAAGCCATTTGTTGTAGCCAGCCTCTATGTTCAGGCGGACAAACATCTCATCAAGTCCGAATGGGAATTGTCCTTTCTCGTTGGTTGCAATCTTTGGATATTCTAGCGTCGTTTTGCCGTTTATGCTCAAAATGACTTTGTCAGGCAGAATCTATGCGGCATAGACATTATACTTCGAAGCATTAAAAACGGGATTTACCTGATGTTTAGGATAGTCCTTCTTGTTGAGTTTATCCGTGTAGTTGTTGTGGATGGTCTGCGACACAGTTTCAAATGTTCCAATGTGTTCGAGCAAATCAATCTCGGCAAAGTCTGGGTATTGCAAGTAGCTTTCTGTGCTCATCCATATTGCCGGCACGCAGCCCTCCACGCCATTCATGCGTGCTCTGACTTCCACTTTGCCGTATCTAATCTTAACCTTGTGCCGCGACTCAATACCGCTCAGCAGGTAACGTGCAGTGTCGTTAGGTTCAATGCCATTGTTAACCTTACCGTAGAGTCGCAGCCGTCCGTTGGAGACGTCGAACAACTCCTTGTTAGTCGATTGCCACTTTGCCCATGTTGCCACCGAGTTGCGGGTCATGATGTTCCAATACTTGCTGTTGATACTGTCCCCGTTGAAGTCGTCTTGCATTATTAGGGTATATTTCGGCGTAGAGCGCTTCGATGGAGTGCGTGCGTCAGCTGTCATATACACAGCGGCACAGAGGGTGAGAATCACCAGCAACGTGACGGCAATTATTATCTGGTTCCATACGTGAAACCATGTTTTCTTCTCGTTCATGCTAAATAGTTATGAGGCTTTCAAAAGAGTTGCTAGATTGTCTAGAATACCTAGAAAACCTAGAATTCCTATAATATTATCTATTGTATTTCACATTAAAATCCTTGTTGAATACCACTTTCCAGATGCCTTTCAGATAGCCGAAGCCGTATGAAATATGGATGAGAAGGAACGTGATAGGCATTACTATCGTCAGCATTGGACGACCGAGTCTTTTGGCATGCTTAAAGCCGATTGTTGCACCAAGACCGAAGTAGAGTAGCATCACCAGTGAGAAGATTATCGTTGCTACGTTGAAGAACAGGTAGCCTGTCGCGATGTATGCAGCGGTCATGATAATGCCGAGAATCAACCCAATGACGAATAAGAGAGGGAAGAACTGACGTAAGGTTGCTGGATGTCCGAGCTTCTTGTTTACTAAAGGCTTGAACAATCCATACTGGTAATACATCTTGCACATCTTGCACATTGAGTCGCGTGCCGTGTAGTCGATGGCAATAGGCACGAGGAAAATCTTTCCTCCGGCGTTGATGAGTCGTGCGTTGAACTCGTCGTCTTGGTTGCGGGTAAGTTCTTCGTCGAATAGTCCGATGCGGTCAAACACGTCTCTGCGGTAGCATCCGAAAGGCACGGTATCAACTTCTTTGTAAGTGTTGATGCCTATTTTGTGGGCAGAGTTCCCCACACCAAACCAATGACTTGAACCAATCGCAATGGCGTGGCAGCCCGTGGTGTCCTTTGCCGGATTAGTTCGCCATACGCCGCCCACGTTGTCTGCATCGAGGCGGAAAAGCTCTTTCACAAGCCTTGAAACGTATGTCTTCGGGTATTTGCAATGGGCATCGATGCGGACGATAACCTCTCCCTTAGCAGCCTTGATGCCAGTGTTGAGGGCGTAAGGCACGGTGCGCTTGTCGTTGTCGAGCAAATGGAAATGAGGATGTTGCGCAGTGAAGTCTGCAATGATGTCGCGCGTTCCGTCCGAGCTCATACCATCTACGAGCAGCACCTCAGTGAGTTCATGAGGGTAGTCTTGCTCAAGTATTGAGTTGAGAAAGTCGCTAATATATCTCTGCTCGTTGTATATCGGAGCAATGATTGAAACTGTCTTGTCGGTCATTTGTCAAATTTCGATTATCAAGAATTCAAATTTCGCAAGTTTGCATAGCGTATATTTTATATCACGCAGAGGAAATTCTGACCTTACGGTCTGCATTATATTGCTGTTGCAATGCCAAAACAAGTTTTGTCCTTTCACCATCATTAGAATGCACCATCTTCGATGTCTCAGAATTTTAGCAGAGGCGCAAAGGAGCGCAGAGTTTTTCAAGGAGATAAGTCTTTGCG
>JAUNQM010000296.1 GCA_030536165.1 Prevotellaceae bacterium
CGTCATCGTTAGGAACCATCTTCTCTTCAAAATGGTATGCACCAGTCTTCTGGCTTCTTGCCACCTTGATAACCTTTGAGTATGTACGACCCTCATTACCTGTCTGGAGGGTTGCGACGGTTTTCTTTGCCATAGTCTATAACGTTTTATTATTTAATCTCCTTGTGAAGAGTCATCTTCTTCAAAATCGGATTATACTTCATCAACTCAAGTCTCTCAGGAGTGTTCTTACGATTCTTTACTGTAACGTAACGGCTTGTTCCTGGAAGGCCACTATTTTTCATCTCTGTACATTCAAGGATAACCTGAACTCTATTGCCTTTTACTTTCTTTGCCATAGTGTTATTCTCCTATTACTTTAATATCCTTCCAATCACAGTAACCCTTGTTTACTGCCTGCTTCAAGGCTGCATCTAAGCCAACCTTGTTGATTAAACGAAGACCCTGTGCACACAACTTGAGGCTAATCCAACAATCTTCCTCTACATAGAAGAACTTCTTTGTGAAGAGGTTGATGTCGAAGCTGCGCTTTGTGTGGTGCTTTGAGTGAGAAACGTAGTTTCCAATCATGGCCTTCTTGCCCGTAATCTGACAAATCTTTGACATTTCTTTACCTATTATATTTGTTGTTAATTATATACTCATTCCAAACTGGGGTGCAAAGGTACAAATTTTTTTGCAATCTTCGCGTATGTCTTTGCACTATTTTTCATGTTTTTTATATTTTTTAACTATTTGAATGTTACTTTTGAGAAGGATGGCGCATCTATGCTGCAAAAATCCTTGTCGAGGAACTTATAGTAACCGGTGATTCCAATCATCGCTGCGTTGTCGGTGGTATATGAGAATTTCGGTATATAGATAGTCCATCCGTACTTCTCTGCATATTGATGGAAGGCGTTCCTGAGTCCTGTGTTTGCCGATACTCCGCCTGCAACTGCCACGTGTTTTATCTTTGTATCGACTACAGCCTTGTTTAGTTTCTTCATCAGTATATCAACTACTGTGTATTCAAGGCTGGCAGCAAGGTCTTGCTTGTGATTTTCAATGAAGTCTGGCTCCTCATCAATCCACTTTTGCAAAGAATACAGGAATGATGTCTTTAGTCCACTGAAACTGTAGTCATAGCCAGGGATGTGTGGCTCGGCAAACTTATATGCGTGTGGGTTGCCCTGTCGTGCGAGTCGGTCTATTATTGGTCCGCCTGGGTATCCGAGTCCCATTACCTTTGAGCATTTGTCTATAGCTTCACCTGCTGCGTCGTCTATTGTCTGACCAAGTACCTCCATGTCATTATAGGCATTTACTTTCACAATCTGCGAATTGCCGCCTGATACGAGCAGGCATAAGAATGGAAGTGGTGGCAGGTTCGATTCTGTGTCGGGCTCTTTTATGAAGTGTGCCATCACGTGACCTTGCAGATGGTTCACGTCAATGAGCGGAATTCCCAGTGAAAGGGCAAGTCCTTTGGCGAAACTTGTGCCAACAAGCAATGAGCCGAGCAGCCCTGGTCCTCTTGTGAATGCGATGGCAGATAATTGCTCGCGGTCTATGCCTGCTTTTCTCAATGCAGCATCAACTACAGGCACGATGTTCTGCTGGTGTGCTCTTGAAGCAAGCTCGGGCACGACTCCTCCGTACTCAAAGTGTACCTGCTGTGATGCCGTGACGTTGCTCAGCAGTTCGCCGTTGCGAAGTACGGCAGCCGAAGTGTCGTCACAACTACTTTCTATACCTAATATATAAATATCGTTATTCATTTACAGATTTAGGGATTTTAGTTTTGCAAATGGACGCTTTTTTTAATATGTAATAATATCAAGTCCGTGGTCGGTCATTAGGAAGGTGTGTTCCCATTGTGCTGATGGCTTGTAATCGTCAGAAACGACTGTCCACTTGTTATCGGCATCAACAAAAACCTTCCATGTGCCCATGTTTATCATAGGCTCGATGGTGAACACCATGCCAGGCACGATGAGCATTCCGTCGCCTTTCCTTCCATAATGGCAAACTTCTGGCTCCTCGTGGAATTTCAGTCCTACACCGTGCCCGCAGAGGTCGCGGACAACGCCGTAGCCGTGTTTGTGCGCATGGTTCTGTATTGCGTTTCCGATATCGCCTACGAAGCAGTAAGGCTTTGCGGCAGCCTCCATGCCTATCTCAAGGCATTCTTTCGCCACGCGTACGAGCTGTTCTTTCTCGGGCGTTGTCTTGCCGATAATAAACATACGTGAAGCGTCTGCGAAGTATCCGTCCTTGATTGTCGTGTAATCCACATTCACGATGTCACCTTCTTCGAGTTTTACGTCTGGCGATGGAATGCCGTGGCATACCTCCTCGTTAATGCTGACGCATACGCTCTTAGGGAATCCCTCGTAGTTGAGGCATGCAGGAATTGCACCATGCTCTACGGTGTAGTCGTAGCAGAGCTTGTCTATTTCCTCTGTACTCATGCCCTCGTGTATGTTTGCTGCCACGAGGTCAAGCACGGCTGTGTTTATCTTACCGCTTTCACGTATGCCTTCAATCTGTTCGGGAGTCTTTATGAGCTCTCTCGTTGGCACCAGTCTTCCGTGGTTCTCGTAGTTCATTATAATACGATCCATCTCGGTGATAGGCTGGTCTTTGACAATCTTCCAACGTCTTCTCTTTATCTTCATCGTTTCTTGCTTTTATATCGGTTTTGCAATTCAAACTGCAAAGTTAATGAATTTCCGTGAAACGGCGAAAAGTAAATCCGATATTTTCCGCAGCGTTGCTGAAAAATATGTGAAATATGGGGGCATCTGCAAAAACCTGTGTTAATATCAATCTCCTTGTTTCAAGAACAATGGTCGATTTTTGCAGCACGATTGATTTCACGCAGAGGGCAGCTCAAAGGCTTTGCCTTTCTATCGGATTAGGGAAATG
>JAUNQM010000297.1 GCA_030536165.1 Prevotellaceae bacterium
AATGGGAGGAAGCAGGTACTGCTACTTACACTCACGCATTGTATGTAAATGAAGAAGAAGGCGAGACTGGTGTTCAGGAAGACATCATCGTTCTCAAGCGTATCTACAACCCAGATCCAAGAGTATGCGAGTACTTGTTCCAAGAGTGGGGCGCAGGTTATTGGACAAGATCAGGTGTTGACCTCGTTGTTCATATCAATGCTGACGGTACTCTCTCTGTTCCACAGCAGTTGACAGGTGGCACAGAATATGACGAAGATGCAGACGAAGAATTCGAGATGTATGTAGAGGACGTTGTTTCATTCAACAGCAGCACATTCCTTCCAGAATTCTGTTCTTCAACATTCGATGCAGCAACTAAGACTGGTACAGTATGGCCATGCTACTTCTGGTTCCCAGATCCTAATTCTTCAAGCGTAACAGGTTACTTCGGAATTTATCCTGATGATTCAGCACCTAATGGCTTCGACAAGAGATTCAACGATACATTCGTAGTAACAGAAAGCGCACCACAGGGGCTCCCAGGTGACGCAAACGAAGATGGTACAGTTGACGTATCTGACATCACTACTATCGCATCTTACATCCTCGGTACAACTCCAGAAGTATTCAACTTCAAGAATGCTGACGTTGACGCTGACGGTGAAATCACAGTATCAGACATCACAGCTACTGCAGGAATCATCCTCGGTAACTAATATACATAGTTAATACAAACTTAAAATTGCGTGAGTGCTTGTGGCACTCACGCAATTTTTTTCATCCATCGGGCTCATCTTACACCTTATTATATAACGCGCGTGCGCGCACGCGTTATATGCACTTTTGCGAAAAAAGTCCTATTTTTTTTCCATAATATTGATTAACCCCGAATTGCTCAATAGAACTTTTTAGTACGACCCCGCTGGGGTCGAAGGTAGGTACGCATTGCTGTCCGTAGGTCTTCGACCTACGGTTACTAATGTGAGACCCCTTTGGGGTCTGGATATTATATTTTAGCAGGGGCTGTAAATTAGACTTTCAAGGCGACCTCGAAGAGGTCGTACATTGGTAACTGCTGGTCGAAGACCTGCAGAACAAGTACACCATTCCCCACATCGCCCCCAGCGGGGTCGTACTAAAATAAACGATAGTTTACAGGCATGGCCTCTATTGGCCGATTTTTTTTGTGTGGGAAGCAAAACTTTCTCCCCAGATACGCTTAACGCATATTTTAGCCCTTCACACCTTAGATGTGACGCTTGAAACACCTAAGGTGTGGAGGGCATTTTTAAGGGATAACTCGCGTTATGGGCTACAAAAACGCTTTGCTGGCTATTGATGAGGGTACGGATGCGTACAAAATGCTTCGATTTTAGCTTATTTGCTAATAAATCCTTGTTTTCGTTGCGTGAATTGCTGTATTTTTATTACCTTTGCATCGGTATAAGATTGTTTAACCCCTAAAAATATTGTTTATGAAGTATTTTACACTTTTTCTCTGCTGCGTAGCAACAGCTTTGTTTGCATCAGCGCAGCCAAAACTTGAAGGAACATTGGCTAAGACTAAAGTTCCTTGTGCCAATACAGTAAAGGTAAAGCCAGTAAAGTTTGGTAGCATAAATCCAAAGGGCTTTATTGACGAACAGCCAGCTGGCGAGTTGAAGACCTATAAGCGTACAGGCGAATACTATGCTGAAGACTGGGACGGACTGATTCGCACACAGCAAAGTGGCGCTGCAAAGATTGTTTTCGGTGAGAACAACAAGGTCTATATTGAGAACATTGTCTATACTGTAAACTCAGGTAAGTGGACTGAAGGAACGCTTAGCGAGGATGGCAAGACTATCACCGTAGCCTCTGGTCAAATCATTGAGAGCGCTTATGTGTATGTCTATAATGCAGAAATTGATGACTATGTGTCATACGAAGGCAAGCTGAAAGTGTCAATGGTTAAGGCTGAGGAAACAGAACTTGGATGGAAGTTTACCGAAGATCCTACAGCACCGATTACATACAGCGTCGATGGTGACGTGATTAAGCTCAACGATGCTCCAGTTGATGTTGAGTTGCTCGGAGCTGTATATACTGATTTTCCTGAGGAGGCTGGTATCAATGGCATGTGGGCATCTATGGGTGACTGCGAGACTACATACACACTGTTTACTGATGAGCTGTTGACGTTGCCTGAGAATGTTACTGCCAACGATTTCGTCATGACATACAAGGATGTATATGCCGACAGTGAGAAAAAGCAGATTGTGAAGATGGGCTTCGACGGTAATGATGTGTATCTCGGTAGCTTCTCTACAACTCTGCCTGACGCATGGGTTAAGGGAACTCTCGAAGGAGGCAAGGTGACATTCCCATCAAAGCAGTATATTGGTGTGCAATATGGTTACATCTGCTATTTCATGGGTGGTGTATATGAGGTCGTTCCAAGCTTCTATGGCGGTACTGAAGTTTCACAGACGTTTGTATCTTCACTGGAGTTCAATTATGACGCAGAGAAGGGTACTCTCACACCTGTAGAGGACAACTATGTTATCAATGTAAATGCAAACGACTTCTCTCCTTACGCATTCCAGAGCTATTATTCTCCATCGTTCGTACAGTTCAAGGAGGTTGCAGCAACTCCTGCCGACCCAGAAATTACACAGGTAGAAGACTATTATGATTCATGGGGATACACGGATTTCGCATACAATATACCTCAAACCGACGTTGATGGTAACTACATTAACCCAGATAAACTTGCATACGTGCTGTATATTGATAGCGATAGTCCTTATACTTTCACTACGGAGAAATATGGCGTTGAGAGTGATATGACAGAGCTTCCTGTGGCATTCAGAGGCAGTTTCGTTTATGAAACTTACTTTGGCTATGCGATGAGCCTCTATGAAGGTGGCATTGGCAAGGTTGGTAT
>JAUNQM010000298.1 GCA_030536165.1 Prevotellaceae bacterium
GCACCAGCTCCAGCACCAGCTAAGGTTGAACCTATCCGTCGCGATGTATTCTTCACTATCAATTCTGCAAAGGTTTCTGCCAACGAAGCTGCTAAGATTAAGGAAATCGCTGAATACCTCAACAACAATCCTAAGGCTAACGTAACTGTTACAGGTGTTGCTGACAAGGGTACAGGTACTTCTAAGATCAATGAAGCTCTTGCTTCACAGCGCGCAAATGTTGTTGCTGATGCTCTCCAGAAGCAGTACAACATCGACGCAAGCAGAATTAAGGTAGAAAGCAATGGTGACCGCGTTCAGCCATTCGCACAGAACGACAAGAACCGCGTTACAATCTGTGTTGCTGAATAATCTTTAATTTAGATAAACACAAATCTATAAAAGCCCTGCCTTACACCTTATTATATATATAAGGCAAAAGGCGGGGCTTTTTTCATGTACTATTTACCATTTACAATGTGCCATTGTTATATGGTCGTTTCGGCTTAAAGTGTTTTCACTTGGTGCTGAAACTTGGGACTTCTATAACTTAAATATTAGGTATGAAAAGATTAGTTTTTTTATTTGCTTCAATGCTTGTGGTTGCAAGTGGTTTTGCTCAGTTGCCTGTGCCTGATGGGTTCTACCGTACAAGAAACAAGACAACACAGCGATACATCACCGTTGTTGATGACTATGGTAAGATTGACTATACCTCAACAACTGCCGACATGGGAGCGATAAGGACTTTCAGGACTAACTCCACTCAAAACTGGAATGATCAAAAGGTATATTCCAACCCAGGGGCAATCATTTACTCCAAGCAGGCGTCTGATGGGTATATCTTCTCGTGTCAAGGTACCGACACTTATTCAATCATAGGCGGATACTACCTCAAACTCACAAACCGCAACAATGCTTATCAGCTTTATGCGTCGAGTCAGGGTGTGACGATGTATCTGCACGATATGGAGAACAATAAGGATTCAAGTGAAGTGAAGACTTCTTCCAAGTCTGGTGCATACACATGCTATAAGGACTGGGAAGTTCTTCCTGTAACTGCAGCGGGCGACAACTATTTCGGCATGTTGCCGACTGTTTCTGCTCAGGGAGCATACTATCTTTCTTTCTATGCTTCATTCCCATTCTCGCTTTATTCTTCAGGCATGAACGCCTATTATATTACTAAGGTAGATGCAGACTTGAAGGCTGCTGTCATCAAGGAGATTGGTGCAAACAAGAGCGACATCCCTGCCAGCATGCCTATTATCGCCAAGTGTTCATCTGCATCGCCGAGCAATAACCGCCTCGACATCCACACGAGCAGTGCCAAATGTCCTACCGACAACCTGTTGCAGGGCGTATATTTCTGCCGCATTGAACGTCAGACGACCAATCCTCACCACGATGTTGTAGCCAATGATCCAGCCACTATGCGTGTGCTCGGCGTTCTGTCTGATGGTAGCATTGGTATGAAGAAGTACAGTGGGAAGTACATTCCGCAGAATACTGCATACCTCAAGGTGGCTTCAGATACGCCAGACGAACTGAAACTCATGACTGAGGAAGAATACGAAAAGGCTAAGAATGTAAAGGCTACGAGCATAACAATCAGTCCATCGTCAGTTGCAGATGCAAAGGTAGGACAGAAGATTACATTGACAGCTACCGTGCTTCCGACAAACGCTACAAACAAAAGCGTCACTTGGAGCAGCTCGAATACGAGCGTTGCAACTGTTGATGCCAACGGTATCGTGTCTGTTCTTGCAGAGGGTAGTGCCGTGATTACTGCAAAGACTTCTGATGGAACAAACCTCACGGCAACATGTACCATCACTGTGCCTCACGTTGTTGTTCTTGCTACGAGCATCACATTGAGCCAGACTTCGATAGCTGATGCGAAGGTCGGTCAGCAATACGTTCTCACTGCAACTGTCAAACCAGATAACGCCGACAACAAGAGCGTCACTTGGAGCAGTTCAAATACGAGCGTTGCAATAGTCGATGCAAACGGTCTTGTGTCTATTCTCGCAGAGGGGAGTGCCGTGATAACTGCAAAGACTTCTGACGGAACAAACCTCACGGCAACATGTGCCATCACAGTGCCTCACGTTGTTGTTCTTGCTACGAGCATCACATTGAGCCAGACTTCGATAACTGATGCGAAGATGGGTCAGCAATATACTCTTACTGCGACAGTCAAACCAGATAACGCCGACAACAAAAGCGTCACTTGGAGCAGTTCGGACGAGAGCGTTGCTACAGTCGATGCTAACGGTCTTGTGACGATAATAGGAGAGGGGAGTGCCACTATTACGGCAAAGACTTGTGACGGAACGAACCTCACGGCAACGTGTGACATTACAGTTCCACACATTGACGTTCTCCGTGGCGATGCCAATGGCGACGGAGTGGTCGATGTTACCGACATCACGATGATTGCTGCTTACATCCTCGGCCACAACCCAGAGGGTATCATCTTGCCTAATGCTGATGCCAACGGCGACAACTATATCGACGTCACTGACATCACAGAGGTGGCAAAGATAATACTTGGACTCGACGTGAAACTGGGCGATGCCAATGGCGATGGAACGGTGGATGTGTCTGACATTACGGCAGTTGCATCGTACATACTTGGCAATCCTGTTGCCGAATTCAATACGAAAAATGCTGATGCGAACCAAGATGGAGCAATCGACGTGTCGGATATAACGACCATCGCTGGTTTCATATTAAATTGATGAATCGCAAATGCAAAAATCTCAAGCGTACCCTATCTGGGTGCGCTTTTTTTGATTCTTATGGAGTGTGTGTCGCATGGTAGCAAGGTCGATAATCAGTGCCGTTGCAATGTTTATCGCTTCTTTTAGGCCTCCACACCTTAGGTGTTTATCGCGTCACACCTTAGGTGTTACCACCC
>JAUNQM010000299.1 GCA_030536165.1 Prevotellaceae bacterium
CATAATTCAAAAATTTTCTTTATCTTTGCAAAAAATTTAATATTAAATAAAAAAAATTAGAAAGAGATGAGACGATTCTTATTACTTTTTGCAGCAGCAACATTGTGTATGCTGTTGCCGAGCCAGAAGGCATGGGCAGACTATTATACCGACTGGCTGAATACTGGCGAGATGACAAAGGTCTTGCACGAGCCTACGGCAGATGACCTGTCGTTCGGCATGCAGATTATTCTTCGTGACAAATGGGGCGACACAGATGGCAAAGGTGGCGACGACACATTCTAGAAGCACGAGCCACAACTGGAGGGGCACGACGGTCCTGCCATCTACATTGATGGAGAATATTTTGCGTCCCCTGACTGGGAACTGTCATGGGAAAGTTCGGATCCTGACGAAGACATCGACGGCTGGTGGGACTTAGAGAATAGTAATGCAAAAATCTACACCAAGACAATCAAGGGAGTAGAATGGACTCTGCGTTTTAAGAATCCGGAATGGAGAGAGGATAGGTTTTACACCTGTGAGATGTGGTTCTCCACAATCGGTGTAACTAGTCAGCAGCAGCACACCATTACGGTGAAGGGATATTATGGACGAAAAAGCACATACGACCTCAGGGAACGTACATTCCAGTTCACCACACTCGAAGACTTGAATACTAAGAATGTGGCAAGGGTCATTCACGAGCCTACGCCAGAGAATCCGTCGTTCGGTATTCAGATCCTTATTTTTGACGACTCGGGCGATGGGCATTTCTGGGAGGATGTAGCAATTGAGGGAGAGAACAAGGGGCCTGCCATCTACATTGATGGAGAATATTTTGCGTCCCCTTACTGGGAACTGGCAGAGGGGCATATTGATAATCATGACCGAGCAGTCGACGGCTGGTGGGACTTAAGTAATAGTCATGCTAAAATCTACAAAAAGATAATAAAAGAGATGGGATGGACTCTGCGTTTCAAGAATCCGACATGGTTAAATGAGACGTTATTTGCCTGTGAGATGTGGCTTAACCCAAGCGGTAGTACTGTGGGGCAGCACACCGTTAGAGTGAGAGGTGGTTGGGGAGGACGCTACACATTCCACTACGAGGATCACACATTCCCGTTCACCACAGTTGTCAATCCGTACCACGATGTATTTGACCCTACCATCAGCTCAAGAGGTTTTGCGCAGGAGTGCTGGGAAGATTTGGAGACTGGCAAACTATATTCTGATGCGGATTATACCCAAGAACTCGATCCTTTGGAAGTAGTTTCATACCTCAAGTTAAAGTATAATCCAGTCATAAACATAAGCAACGACTTCACAACAACCGAAACAGCCACATACGGTAATCAGTTCAGCAGTCAGTTCGACTGGGCAGCATCGACCACGTATAGTTCCAAAACCGATACAGGAACCCGCTATGCTGAATTCAAGATAAATGGTGAAAATCCTTCCAATGCAAGACTTAAATGGTATAAGGATTGTGGAGCAGCCGATTATGGCAAACATACAGTAACAGTCTATGTTAACGGCAAGTCTGTCTATTCCGTCAATCAAAATAATGGTGAAACAGTGGAAGGCCTGTTTGCAGTTCCGTTGCGAAATGTGAAACAAGGCGACGTAGTCAAGTTTGAGGTGACAAAGCACAATACAACAAATTGGGCAGGTTCTCCAACACTTGTAGCCTGCCTGGAATACACCAGAACTCGTGATGTCGTTTCTCAGATTACCATTACAGCAGATGATAAAATAAAAGCGCAAGGATATAATGACCCTGAACTGACATGGCGAATTACTGGAGGAAAGGTTTTGGATGGTTATCCATTTGACGAAGATGCTATCAAAATCAAACGTGAGAAAGGTGAAGAACCTGGAACCTACGATATTACCGTTTTTCAGGATGATGGTGCAAACCCAGATTATGGTATCACATTTGTTGATGGAACATTTACAATCTACGATGTTATGCATCATGAAAAGGCAGACCCTACCATCAGCACAAGAGGTTTTACACAAGAGTGTTGGGAAGACTCAGAGGCTGGCAAATTCTATTCTGCCGATTTTTCTCAGGAACTCAATCCTGCGGTTGTAGTTACATACGCCAAGTTAAAGCGTGATCCAATCACAAAAACAAGTGGTTTCACAGTGGCGAAAACAATCAAATACGAAGGCACTTGGTTCGACTGGGCTGCATCGACCACGTATAGTTCCTACAGGGATACAGGAACCCGCTATGCTGAATTTGTTGTGAATGGCGAAAATCCAACAAATGCCAGACTTAAATGGTTTAAGAATCAAGGAGATTATAGATTTGGCCAGTTTACAGTAACAGTATATGTTAACGGTAAGTCCGTATATTCCATAAATCAGAACGACAGGAAGACAATAGAAGGCCATTTCGCAGTTTCATTGTCTGGTTTGAAACAAGGCGACGTAGTTAAGTTTGAGGTGGCTAGGCCAAATAGTGCAAAATGGGAAGGTTCTCCAACATTTGCAGCTTGCTTGGAATACACCAGAACTGATGAAGTAAGTCCTATTACTATCACAGCAGATGATAAAACAAAGGCAAAAGGCGATGAAGACCCTGAACTGACATGGCAAATTACCAATGGAAAGGTTATGGATGGTTATCCATTAAACGAAGATGCCATCAAAATTAGCCGTGAGGAAGGCGAAGCCCCTGGAACCTACAAAATCAAGGTTTCTCAGGACAATGGTGCGAACCCTGACTACGGCATCACATTTGTCGATGGAACATTTACAATCATTGACATCATACATCACGAAAAGGCTGAACCGACCATCAGCACCTTAGGTTATACACAGGAGTGTTGGGAAAAACCACTGACAGGCAAATTCTATTCTGATGCAGATTGCACTCAAGAACTCAATCCTGCTGAATTAGTTACAT
>JAUNQM010000044.1 GCA_030536165.1 Prevotellaceae bacterium
CCTAAGGTGTGAAGGCCTGCAATATGCGATGAGGCGTATTGTGGCGCATAATGAATAGATAAGCAAGAAAAGATAGGCATTTTTACCGTTCCCTCGCGTGCGCGCACGCGCGCGTAATATATAAGGTGTAGGGGTTGGTTCGTTGCGTCATCCTGAACTTGATTCAGAATCTCCATTACACTGTTTGAGATTGCGGGTCAAGCCCGCAATGACGATGAGGGTAGTTCTTGAGAATTACGATTTTAGGTTATAGAATGTCATTGTCGGCTTTTCACGTTTGTTTATCATGTCGCAAAAATAGCTTTCTTATAGCTTGCAATAACGCCAGATATTGGCATAAAATTTGTTTTGTAGTAAGTTTAGTGGCAATATATTTTGCCAAATGAATAAAAATATTTACTTTTGCATCATGTATTCACAAAAACTATCGCAGATACTATCATTCAGTAAGGAAGAGGCCGACAGACTGGGCAGCAAATCGGTTGCCCCCGAACATCTTATGTTGGCTATCCTGCGTGACCCATCTACGGTCATAGCAAGGTTCTTCGAGCAGAAAAGTATCGATACGGTCAAGTTAAAACAGCAACTCGAACAGGAGGTAAGCAACCATGCCGACACTTCTGCAGCCAACGTGGATGGTATCACGGCTGGTGCGCAGATGGTAATAAAGGTGTCTGCCATCGAGTCAAAGCGTCTCCACTCCGATACTATCGAAGTTGAGCACTTGCTCCTGTCGTTGCTCCACAACTATATAATCGGCAACAACACCCGTCAGGTGCTTGAGGCTAACAATGTAACTGGCGAAGAATTCTCGCGTTTCATCGAGGACTCGCAGTCTTCTTCTAAAGCTGAAAAACTTGAAGAAGCGCCTATTGACTCTTTGGGATTCACCGACGAAGAGGATGAAGAGGAAGAAATGAACGAAAGAAAACCTTTCGGACGGACATCGACCACGACAAAGAATATGCGTAAGTCAAAGACTCCGATGCTTGATCGTTTTGCCCTCGACCTCACCAAGAAGGCTTCAGACGGTGATATGGACCCAGTGATTGGACGCGACAAGGAACTCGAAAGAGTGATGGAGATTCTTTGCCGAAGGAAGAAAAACAATCCTGTTCTCATCGGAGAACCAGGTGTGGGCAAGAGTGCAATTGTTGAAGCACTTGCACAGAGAATAGCAAACAGGCAGACCTCACCGATATTGTTCAATAAGAAAGTGTATAGTCTCGACCTCAGTGCTATCGTGGCTGGAACGAAATACCGTGGGCAGTTCGAGGAGCGTATTCACCAACTCATCAAGGAACTTGAGGAGAATACCGACATCATAGTCTTCATCGATGAGATTCATACCATGATAGGAGCTGGAAACGCTTCAGGAAGCATGGATGCGGCAAACATTCTGAAGCCAGCCCTTGCGCGTGGAGTTATCCAGTGTATTGGTGCAACCACGCTCGATGAATACCGCAAGTCGATTGAAAAAGACGGTGCGCTTGAACGTCGTTTCCAGAAGGTTCTCGTTGAGCCAAACACAAAAGAAGAGACGCTCTGCATACTGATGAACCTCAAAGACTACTATGAGAAGTATCATCATGTGCGTTACACGGATGAGGCTATTGCGGCATGTGTGAGTCTTACAGACCGATACATCAGCGACCGCACATTCCCTGACAAGGCAATAGATGCGATGGATGAAGTTGGCTCGAAGGTTCATTTATCGCATGCAGAGACACCTGCCAACATGGCAGAAAAGGAGAAGGAGATTCAGGAAGCCTGCGCAAAGAAAGAGGCTGCCGTTGCTGAGCAGAACTACGAAACGGCGGCAGAGTGGCGTGAGACGGAAGTGCGACTACAGAAAGAACTTGATGCGCTCCGCGATGACTGGATACAAGGAAAGAACACAGAGGCAATGCCTGTCACCGAACAGGATGTTGCCGACGTAATATCAAAGATGAGTGGCGTGCCTGTAAAACGCATGGTGCAGAAGGAAACGCTTCGATTGAAAGGTATTCGTGAGAATCTGCTCCACGATGTTATTGCACAGGATTCGGCTGTTGAGACGTTGGTGCGCAGCATACGACGCAACCGCCTCGGGCTGAAAGAACCAAATCGTCCGATAGGAGTGTTTATGTTCCTCGGACCGACAGGTGTTGGTAAGACTTATCTTGCCAAGAAACTTGCAGAATACATGTTTGGCTCTTCTGATTCACTGATACGCATCAATATGAATGAATATTCAGAGAGTTTCAACATATCACGCCTCATTGGTTCGCCTCCAGGCTACGTGGGCTATGAGGAAAGCGGAGAACTCACCGAGCGAGTGCGTCGCCATCCTTATTCTATCGTGCTTTTCGACGAGATTGAAAAGGCTCACGGCAACGTGTTCAACCTTCTTCTTCAAGTGCTCGACGAGGGTAAGATAACCGACGGTAGCGGACGCGACATTGACTTCCGCAACACGATTATAATAATGACGAGCAACGTCGGAACACGTCAGTTGAAGGATTTCGGCAGAGGAATAGGCTTTAATGCAGGAGGACTGTCGCAGGGCTATATGCTCAATGAGGCAGACAAGGCGTATGCTCGCGGCGTGATTCAGAAGTCGCTTGAAAAGAAGTTCTCGCCAGAGTTTCTTAACCGACTTGACGAGATTATCACGTTTGATCAGTTAGACAAGGAAGCATTGAAGAAGATTGTGGATCTCGAACTCGTGCTTCTGACAAAAAGAATTGCTGAGATAGGCTACAACATTGATGTTGATGCTGAGGCACGCGACTTCCTTGCAGAGAAAGGCTACGACATTCAGTTTGGTGCCCGACCATTGAAACGTGCGCTCCAGACCTATCTTGAAGATGGACTTTCAGAGATGATAATCAATGAAGATGTGGAAAAAGGTGCGCAGATTCATGTGGGTTGTAGCGAAGGTAAGATAACGTTTGGATTATAGGTTTTAGGCTTTGCGGTGTTTCGATGATTCGAGATTTCGATGTTTCGGCTACATAGCAAACTCCTTAACCCCTAAAAATACGAAATATAATATGGAAAAGATAGTAATCGGCGTAGATGTAGGCATCAGTACCACGAAGATAGTGGGCTTGAAGGGTGGCGACATCCTTTCACCTACACGAATCAAGGCAACAGATCCTGTGTCATCGCTTTATGGAGCATTCGGAAAGTTCCTTCACGACAACAAAGTCACATTGGCCGATGTTGAGAAAATAATGATTACCGGTGTCGGCAGTTCGTATATAAATGAACAAATCTACGACTGCAAGACCGAGAAAGTGGAGGAGTACATCGCCGATGCAATGGGAGCTGGATACAAGAGCGACCTGAAAGACATGATTGTAATCAGCATGGGTACGGGTACTACCTACGTGATGAAACATGGCGATAAGATACAGCACCTCGGAGGTCTTGGCATTGGTGGCGGTGCGCTTCAAGGCATGGCACGCGTGATGCTAAAAACCGACGATTTCAGCGAGATATCTTCTTTGGCAGAAAAGGGTGACCTCTCAAAGATTGACCTCCTCATCGGTGATATCAGTCCAACGGCTCTGCCTAACCTCCCTATGGATGCAACAGCTTCGCTCTTTGCAAAGGCACAGACCAACACAGCGCCTGAAGACCTTGCGTTGGGTATCATTCATCTTGTGTTGCAGAGTATAGGCAGCGGCGCGATATTCGCATCGCTCAATACGCACATAAAGGACTTCGTGATGATTGGTCACATGAGCCTGTTCCCACAATGCAAGATGGTGTTCCCACAACTTGAGCAGCTCTACGGTGTGCATTTCCATATACCTGAGTTGTCACTTTATCGTACCGCCATTGGTGCAGCATTATTTGGCCAGAATAATAAGTAGTATTTACATTATATATATTAACTTTTAATTATTAAAATTATGAAACATCTTAAGATTTTTACATTGGCAATGTGCTTCGCAGTAGCAATTGCAAGTTGTACTAACACACAGAAAGGTCTCGGAATCGGTGCAGGTGGTGGCGCAGCATTAGGTGCTGTTGTCGGTGCTCTCATCGGTCATAATGGTACTGGTGCTCTTATCGGTGCTGCTATTGGTGGAGCTGTAGGTACAGGTGCTGGTTATCTCATCGGTAAGCACATGGATAAGGTTAAGCTTGAAGCTATGAAGATTCAGAACGCAAAGGTTGAAACAGTAAAGGATGCTAACGGACTTGACGCTATCAAGGTTTGCTTCGATTCAGGTCTTTTGTTCCAGACTGGTAAGGCTGACCTTAATGCAACAGTTAAGAGCAACTTGAACGAGTTGGCAACAGTGCTTGGAAAGAACACAGATTGCGACGTTGCTATTTGTGGTCACACAGACAATACTGGCTTTGGCAAGAAATATACTGCTGAAGAAAACGCTGCAAAGAACCTTGCATTGTCAGAGGAGCGTGCAAATTCTGTCAAGTCATATCTGCAGCAGTGCGGTGTTAGCACAGCTCAGGTTAAGGCGTCTCAGGGCTTTGGTCAGACTCAGCCAGTTGCTACAAACGACACAGAAGCAGGTCGCCAGCAGAACCGTCGCGTAGAGGTTTATCTTTATGCAAGTGCTGAAATGGTAAAGGCTGCTGAAGCAGGTAAACTCAACTAATTATAGCACTATAACTATATAGTGACTATAACCGCAATAACAAATGAAGCTTATTCGCAACATAATTCGATGGATCGTAGGGCTGTTTCTCGGCTCTACGATTCTCGTTGTTGTCATTTACAAGTTCCTGCCTGTATATTTCACGCCATTGATGTTTATACGTGCTGCAGAGAACTTCACTACGCCAGAACCTATCACATGGTCGCACACTTGGGTAAGGCTTGACGAGATGTCGAAGTATCTTCCCGTGGCAGTCATTGCAAGTGAAGACCAGAGGTTTATGCAGCATCATGGCTTCGACTTTGCAGCCATTGAACAGGCAGCAGAGCGTAACAAGAAAGGTGGAAAGGTCTATGGAGCAAGCACTATAACTCAACAGACTGCAAAGAACGTGTTTCTTTGGCCTGGCAATTCAATGCTCCAGCGATGGGTGAGGAAAGGCTTTGAAGCATATTTCACCGTGCTCATTGAACTGATATGGGGGAAGGAAAGAATAATGGAAGTCTATCTCAACAGCATAGAAATGGGACCAAGTATCTACGGTGCAGAAGCCGTGGCTAACGAACATTTCCATTGCAGCGCGAGCGAACTTTCGCGTTCACAGTGCGCACTGATTGCTGCTACACTTCCAAATCCGCGTAAGTTCAGCAGCAAGGAGCCAAGCCAGTATATGCTCAAACGCCAACGCGCTATAGGCATTCAAATGCGCTATATTCCGCTGTTCAACGTAAAGAAATAGGCGCTTTTCCCAATGCTGAGCAACTTTCTTTTTAAGTTTTTTCAAAAAAATTGTGAAAGAAGTTGTTTATTACAAAATAAAGTATTACCTTTGCATCGCAATTTTGACTGGTACCTTGAATGAGCGGCTTAGTTACCGGTCTGCAAAACCGTGAAGGGCGGTTCGACTCCGCCAGGTACCTCATTCGCAGAACAGGCTTCAACAAAAGTGTTGGAGCCTGTTCTTTTTTATATCGAACCCACGAATTTGTTAGGAAAAGACGGGTTATTCTTTTGTTCCGTAAAGCAAATCGCCTGCGTCGCCAAGACCAGGAACGATGTACTTGTGTTCGTTGAGCACGTCGTCAACGGCTGCGCAATATACAATAGAGTCCTCTGGCAGACAGCCTCGGAGCTTGTCGAATGCTGGTTCTGCGGCTATCACTGAAGCGATGATGACACGCTTTGGCGTGCCTTTCGACTGCATCACATGGAGTGTAGTCTCAATGCTTGAGCCTGTGGCGAGCATTGGATCAACAATCATGAGGGTCTTGCCATCGATGCGCGGCGATGCAAGATACTCGGTGTGTATCTCGAAATGAGTCTCGTCAGTGTATGCACGATAGGCTGACACGAAAGCGTTCTCGGCTTTGTCGAAGATGTTGAGGAAGCCCTGATGGAACGGCAGACCTGCACGCATGATAGTGCAGAGCACGATGTCGTCGGTCGGAACATTGCACTGTGCAGTGCCGAGTACGGTCTCAACATTCTTTGTCTCGTAGTCAAGTTCCTTGCTTGCCTCGAATGCCATCAGCATGCCGATGCGCTCAACGTTGTTGCGAAACAGCAGACGGTTCTGCTGGATGTTCTTGTCGCGCAGTTCGAGAATGAACTGGTTGATGACGGTGTTTGTCTTGCTGAAATCTACTATTTTCATATTTGTTGCGGTTATTTGCTATCTATATTATGGTATCTATAGAAACTATTGAGACTGTTACTACTCATTGAAATGGAACCAATCGACATCTACGTACCCACCGAGTTGCTTGGTGGCGTAGTTGAATATGGCAAATTTTGACCCCATAAAGAACGTGGAAAGGTCGAAAGGCATCTTTACCTCTCCACCAATATTGGTGAAGTTAGTGCCATCTAGGCTGTATGCGAAGGTTGCAATGTCGCGCCCGTCTGTGAAGTCGCCATAGACGCGCAAATAGATTTTCTTTTTCTTCAACTGTATGCGCTCCATAGTGATGATATCAACCTTTTCGATAGCATGTTGACGGTCGAGCTTCAACTGCTGTTTCTGCATCGCAAGGAAATACTTTCGACCTTCCTTGCTAACGTCAAGCACGCCACTTGTGCCATTGAAAGCTGTGAACCCACAATGGTCGCCGTCCTTCATCTTCGCAAGGTCGATGCATACCGTGGCGAAGCTCTTTGGGCCTTCCATACGCTGCGTAATAGTGTTTGGTGCAGCAAAAAGATTATCGACGATGCGTGCTGTTGTCAGTCGCAATGCCCCTTGCTTTGCGGTCAGGCTCCACGCGTTGTCTATCGGATTGTGATTCCATTGCCAATAGAGCGATAGCTGCGGCGAGTTAAATTCATCGCTGCCGAGGATGCCAGTTTGGTGTATATACGATGTAGTGAGATCGTCAGGAACATTGCCTTCGATGCCGAGCACAGGCCATCCGTCTTCCCATCGGCAAGGCATGATGCACGGTGTGCGACCAATGCCGTAGCGGTCTTGGAAGAACATACCGAGCCAATTGCCATCAGGCGTATCAACGATTGTGCCTTGTGCCACTCCGCCACTAAACGGAGGAAGGGCGTTGTCGAGTATAATCTTCTTTGTATATGGACCTTCGATGTTGTCGGCACGATAGCAGACTTCACGACGCTTGCCACCCTGCGGCCATGAAATCATCAGCAGATAATACTTGCCGTCGTGCTTAATCATGTTGCTGCCTTCAAGGAGTCCGTTCTCGATGCCGTCGCGAACATGAGTCTTGAAACTGCGCACAGGCGAGTCGAGTGTACTGTTGAGTTCTACCACGTCGCCATCTTGGTTGCCATAGAAGATATAAGCCTTGCCGTTGTCGTCGAAGAACAGACTTCCATCGTGGAAGTGAGGCGGGCGACTAAAGAGAGCCCACGGACCTTCAGGCTTGTCGGATGTATAGATGAAACCTTTGTAAGGTTCACCGTTGGCAGTAAACCACACATAGAACTTTCCATTATGATGACGTATGCTGGCAGCCCACTGGCCTTGACCGTATGCCGTCTTTCCGTCAATGAGGTCGTAGCGGTCGCCGTCGTCGATGCGTGGAAACACGTAGCTCACGGTTTCCCAATGCTTGAAATCCTTGCTTTTCATCACCGGTGCTCCTGGCATGAGGTGCATGGTAGTGCTTACCATATAGTATGTATCACCTACATGGCAGACTGAGATATCAGGAACGTCAGCGTTGATGATTGGGTTGCGAAAACCTACACCATCAGCCATCGTTGACAGACAGAGCATCAGCATTGCAGCAAATAATTTGATTCGCTTTTCCATACCTTATTATATATATTAGTTTCGAAAAGTCATGTGGCGTACAAAATTGTACATTGTGCATGGTAAATTGTACATGTTTAAGCGTCTTTCTGCTTAACACCCATTCGAGCCTCAACAACATTGATGATGTAATCGCCAAGCTTTTCGCACTCGTTAATGATGTCCATATACATCGTGCCGATAGCGTAGTTGTATTCGTGGTTATCGACGTCGTTGATGTTCTGGGTCTTGAGCTGGTTGCGGAAGTTATTGATTTCGTTTTCTATGTTGAACGAACGATTGATGTCGAGCTGTCCCTTATGTCCGCTCATCAGATGGTTCATCTCAGTGAGAGCGTTGTCAGTGAGGTGCATCATCTGCTGTATGTGCATCATCTGCTGTTCGGTGAACTGTTCCTTGTTATTGCGACGGCTGAGGGTGCGTGCTATGTTGAAGCAACTGTCGCCGATACTCTCAATCTCGCTAATCTCGCGAAGCATAGCACGAATCTTTGCCTTCGTGTCGTCACTGAGGTGCGAATCGCTGATGTGCTCAAGGTATTTCGCAATCTCGATTTCCATATTGTCAGAGATGCCTTCATACTTCTCGATGCGTGCATAGCGCTTTGAGAAATCACTTGGGTCGGTGACATCCATAATCTCGCGCACCATGCCAAACATTCGTTGTATGCGGTCGGCAAAAGAAACAATTTCCTTTTGTGCCTCAAGCACTGACAATTCCGGTGTCTGCAGCACGCCTGCTGTAATGAAGCGCAGACGGAATTCATCTTCGTCGTCAGTCTTCTTTGTCTTGATTATCTTGCAGACAACCTTCTCGAATACAGGGATGAACCATATCAGCACGAATGTATTGATAAGGTTGAAACAAGTATGGAATGCGGCGAGTACGAATGAAAGCTTAGCCACGTTGGCTGCAAAGACACTGGCAGGAACGGCTTCCTTTGTCATAGTCACGTCAAAACCTACGAGTCCGCATACCATATTTATAAAAGGATGGAAAACGCACAGCACCCAGCACACACCGAATATATTGAACAGCATGTGAGCTAATGCAGCGCGGCGAGCTTGTGTGTTGGCTGTGAGGGCGGCTATGTTCGATGTGACCGTTGTGCCAATATTTTCACCCATGACGAGTGCTATGCCTTGATAAATAGGTAGCACTCCTGTCGAGCAGAGTATCATTGTTATTGCCATCACGGCAGCCGAAGACTGCACGCACATCGTAAGCACTCCACCAAGAAGTAGGAATATGATTGTGGTGAGGAAACTTTGAGGGTCGAACGATGAGAAGAAGTTCAGCACGGCTTCGTTGCTACCGAGGTCCATGTCTATGCCTGTCTGACGCAATGTGCCGAGGCCGAGGAACATGAATGCGATACCAAACAAAAAATCGCCTCCTATCCTTCTTTTCTTTGTATAGAGAAGTATGAGGGCGATTACAAATGCTGGATATACGAAGTCGGTAATGTTGAACGAGAAGCCGGCACTCATAATCCAAGCCGTCAGGGTTGTACCTATATTGGCTCCCATGATGACTGAAATTGCCTGCGCGAGGGTAAGCAGACCAGCGTTGACAAACGACACGGTCATCACTGTTGTTGCCGTTGACGACTGAACTGATGCCGTTACAAACAGTCCCGTGAGCATTCCTGTAAAGCGGTTAGTGGTCATAGCACCGAGCACGTGACGCAGCTGACTACCAGCCATCTTCTGAAGGCTTTCGCTCATCGACTTCATTCCGTACATCAGCAGTGCGAGCGATCCAATTAGCTTAAAAACAATCCAAATTGACATAGTATTCTTCTTTTTTTAATCTTTATACCTCAATAAAAATAAGTGAAAATATATTAAAAAAATCATTTCGTCGTGCAGTGTAACGACTTCTTTTCTTATCTTTGCAAAAAGATAAACTAAAAACGCTCATGACTGAAACAATTAAAATCCGTTGCAAAAGTACAAAAAAAATTGTGAATATCGAAAAAGGTAGCTCACTTTTTGAAATATTTTCTAAACTTAATCTGCAGACACCGCTCCCACCAGTGTGTGCAAAGGTGAATAATCAGGTGCAGAGCATGGACACGACGCTTTACTACGACTCCGACGTGGAATTCCTCGACCTCAAGTCCGATTCCGGTTCGCGCGTCTATTGCCACTCGTTGTTCTTCGTGCTCTCGAAGGCTGTGCATGATGTTTTCCCAGGTTATCCTGTGATGATAAATATCCCTGTGTCCAACGGCTACTACTGCTACATCAAGACAGGCAAGAAGATTACGACGCGCGATGTAGATAAAGTACGCCGTCAGATGCAGAAAATCATCGATGCAGCATTGCCGTTGAAGCGTCTCACAGCTCTTACCGAAGACGCAATCAAGATATTTGAAAAAGACGACGACCCAAGCAAGGTGAAGCTGCTAAAAAGCCTCGGTACTATCTACACGAACTATTGCGAACTCGATGGCTACGTTGATTTCTACTACGGAGCATTGGTCAGCAACACATCAGAGTTGAAACTTTTCGGCCTTGAGAAGTACTACGATGGCATGTTGCTTCGCACTCCTTCAAGGCAAAACCCTGAAGTGCTTGGCGAATTTATCAAACAGCCAAAGATGTTTGAAATCTTCAAGGAGCAGCACCGATGGCAGGAGATTCTCGGCGTCACCACTGTAGGCGACTTCAACAATGCCGTATTGACAGGTCACGCAACCGACCTCATAAACATTTCAGAGGCTCTCCAAGAGAAGAAAATATCACAGGTTGCCGACATGATAACCTGCAAGAAAGGTGTAAAGGTGGTACTCATATCTGGTCCTTCTTCGAGCGGAAAGACGACTTTCTCAAAGCGTCTGTCGCTGCAGCTCGTTGTCAATGGCAAACGCCCTGTGCCTGTATCGCTTGACGACTACTTTGTTGACCGTACGCGCACACCGCTTGACGAGAAGGGTGATTACGACTACGAGAGTCTATACGCCCTCGACCTCAAGCTGCTCAATAAGCAGTTGAACCAACTTTTTGCAGGAAAAGAGGTTGAGTTGCCACGTTACGACTTCAAGGACGGCACGTCAAAGCCATCTGGCCGCAAACTGAAACTCGGTCCGGATGACATTCTCGTGCTTGAGGGCATACATGCGCTCAATCCAGAACTCACAAAAGACATTGCCGACGAAAACAAATTCCGCATCTACGCATCTGCACTCACGTCGATACTTCTCGACTGGCATAACTATATCCACACGACAGACAACCGTCTGTTGCGCCGCATCATCCGCGACCACAAGTATCGTGGCATCACCGCCGAGCAGACTATCCTCCGTTGGCCGAGCGTGCGTGCTGGCGAAAACAAATGGATATTCCCATATCAGGAAAACGCTGATGTGATGTTCAACACGGCACTTCTGTTCGAGATAGGAGTAATAAAGTCGCAGGCAGAGCCTCTGCTTGAGCAGGTTCCGCAAAACAGTCCGGCATATAGTGAAGCCTACCGACTGCTGAAGTTCCTCAAATACTTCAAGCCGATACCAAACAACGAAATTCCTCCTACATCGCTCATCCGCGAGTTCCTCGGCGGCAGTTCGTTCAATTATTAAGCCACTTGTGTAAATTTGCAATCATTTATCAAATAGCAAATCATTAGTGTCCCGTTAAAATTGGGACGAGTTTAAATTTAGTCAAATAACCCTG